>DATFVL010000241.1 GCA_035260325.1 Candidatus Methylomirabilota bacterium
ACCCGGCGGAGCGCGTAGATGGCCTCGCCGGTGAGCGTGAACAGGGGATGCAGCCAGCCCTCCGGCCGGTACTTGTAGCGCGTCTCCCAGCCGAGGAGCGTGTCGCGCCGCGCCTCGCCCGTCTCGCCGCTCGCGACCGACACGCCGAGCTGGAGCGCGGAGGTGTCGGTGATCTCGACGAAGGTCCGCAGGCGCCCCGTGAACATGGGGATCCTGAGGGTTCCGCGGCCGAACGCCGTCTCGTTGTCGCCGTTGAAAACGCCGGCGAGGCCCTCGAGATAGAAAGGCAGATCGGGGACGATCGTCAGCTCGAGCCCCTTTTCTTTCAGGCCCTCGTCGCCGAGGAAGCGGCGGAGGACGTTGGGGCGGTCGATCCACGGCAGGTCGTGCTCGTGGATCACGTTGGTGTAGCCGAAGCGGTTCCGCATCTGGCCGAACTTCGCCTGCGTGCCCCACGGCAGGGTCAGCATCGTCACGCTCGCCTCGGCGAGGCTCACCTTCGTGTCAGCGCCGCGCGCGTCCTCCCCCGCCTCGATCCGCACCTCGGCGTAGGCGTACGGGTCGACCTGGCCGAAGAGCGAGAGCTCCACCTCGCGCGGGAAGAAGCGGTTCTCCTGGCCCGCGAAGGTGCCGCCCCTCGCTTTCTCGACATTCGACTGGGTGAGGTTGCCGACGAAGTCGCCCGTGACACCGAGGTCGAAGAGGAGCTGGCCGGCGCCGCGCTGCTGGTAGAGCGAGAAGGGCTGGCGCGGCCGCGCGAGGTCGATGGCCGAGACACCCGGCGGCGCGGGTGGCGGCGCCGCGGCGGCCGGCGGGGCCGCGGGGGGCGCCGGCGGCCGGGGCGCGGCCTCGAGCTTCTGCAGGCGCTCCGACAGCGAGCGGAGCTGGTTCTGGAGCGCCTCGATTTCCTTTCGCAGCGCTTCCGCGTCCTGCCCGGCGGCGGGCGCGGACGCGAGCACGACACACGATAGCGCGAGCACGGGTGCCCAGGCACGCATGGTGGATCCTCCGTTCGATCGTTCATGGCCGCCCCGGCCGACGAGCGCCGCGGGCGAGCGGGCTACCGGAGCGGGCGGAGGAGGCTAGCGGGCCGGCGGAGCGCGGGAGTCGGAGAAGCGAAGAGGGGCGCCGGCGAGCCGGACGACGACCGGCGCCAGTGTGGCGACGAGCACGAGCACCGGGACCAGCGCGGGCGCCGCGTCGAGCTGCGCGGCGGCGGAGCCGAGCGCCGCCATCAGGCTGAGATCGTGCTCCTCGTTCCAGAGCCCGAGCTCGCCCGACGCGTGGAGGTGCGCGAGGCTCGCGCCCGCCAGGACGAAGGCGGCGAGACCGAGCAGCAGAAAGAGCGCCCTGAGCTTCGTCACAGCGTCACACGATACCTCACTTCACGCTGAACTCAAAACTCGATTCGACCACGTGACCGTCCACCGACACCACGCGGAACCTCACGACGTACCGGCCGGGCTCGAGCGCCGAGAGCGTCACCGAGAGCCGCCGCGGGTCGTCCGGCCCGACCGACACGTCGCCGTGGTCCACGCGCTCCCCCGCGGCGCTCACCACCGTGAGGCCGGAGTACGCGGGCTCGATGCGCTCGTTGAACCAGAGCTCGACGCGCGCGGGCGGGTGCGAGAGCACCGCCCGCCGCGCGGGCGACGACTTCACGAGAACCGCGTGCGCGCCGCCCGCCGCGGGCAGCGCTAAGACGAGCGCGGCGCCGAGCGCGAGCGCCCTCACGCGTCGGGCCCGCCGCGGGGCTCGCGCCCGCGCGTGAGGACCGCGACGATGACGACGACCAGCGCGCCGACGAGGAGCGCCAGGCCCGCGAAGACCAGGGCCGAGGCGAAGGGGCTGAGTGGCGCGTCGCTCAGCGGGCCGGCGTGGTCCGCCCAGGCGGTCGCGGCGGCGAGCGTCATTTCGACTTCTCGATCGCCGTCACGAGCACGTTCGGGGGCGCGCCCCTGAGCGTGAACCGCACCGCGTCGCCGATGCGGACCGACTCGACGACCTTCGGCGACGCGGCCCGGAAGCCCATGGTCATCGGCGGCATGTAGCCGGGGATCTCGCCGTGGGTGATCACGAGCACCCCGATCTCCGGGAGGATCGCGCGCACGACCCCCTCGACGCGCCATTCGCGCTCGACGCCCGAGACGGCCGCGGCCCGCGCGACGGCCAGCTCGCGCTCGAGCCGGGCGGCGCGGAGCCCCCAGAAGAGGTAGCCCCAGCCGAGCCCGAGGAGGAGGGCCAGGTTGATCAGCACCACCGCCTTCCACGTGCGCATCAGTGCACGTGCTCCTCGGGCGCCTGGGCCGCCGCCTTCTCCTCGTTGAGCTGCTGGATCGCGGCGAGCAGCGGATTCATCTCGCCGGCTTCGCCGCGGCTCTTCGCGATCGCCCGGATGTAGCCCTGCCGGTCGATCAGGAACTCGGCGTGCGGCGCGTTGGCGAAGAGCCCGTACGTCGTCACGATGTCCTGGGCGCCCTCGGTCGCCACGGGGAAGAGGATGCGCGGCGAGGCTCCGAGCCGCTTCAGCGCGTCCGCCGGCGCGTCCTCGGGGACCGCGATGATCTCGACGCCGAGCGTCGCGAGGATGTCGTAGTTCCGCGCCAGCTGGTCAAGGCGCGGGCGCGAGCCCGGGAGCGCGTAGAGCACGAGGAGCACGATCCGCCGCCCGCGGTACTCCTTGAGGGCCCGGGCGGGCGTGGGGCCGACGGCGAAGGTGAAGTCGGGCGCGACGAGCCACGGAGGCTCGGGTCCGACGGCGGGCCCGAGGGCGCGGGCCGCGTGGCCCGACGAGAGCGCGCGGAGGAAGTTGACGAGGTCCCAGCGCTGCTCCTCGGAGAGGGTCGCGCCGAAGGGCGGCATGCCAGCGCGAGGAATGCCGTGGGTGATCCACCAGAAGAGGTCCCCCGCCGTGTGCTGAGCGGTGTGGGGGGCGCGGAGGTCGGCGGGCGGCCGGGGCAGGCTCCGCCCCGCCGGGCCGTCGCCGGCGCCCGAGGCGCCGTGACAGACGGAGCAGCTCGTCCGGTACAGCGCGATGCCGGTCGCGATGGACGCCGCCTGGTAGGGGACCGACGGGCGGAGATAGGTCGTTGGGTAGGCGTCCACCGTGAGCGGCGGCAGCGCGAGCCCCGCTCCCGCCGCGAGGACGACCAGCGCGCCCGCCGCGAGCGGGAGCCGCCAGCCGCGGAGGAGCGGCGCCGCGAGGAGCCCGACGAGACCGATGACCGCCACCTGGCTCCCGACGAGCGCGCGGGTCGTGAGCGCGGGCGCGTTCTCGAGCGCCGCCGTCGTGAGGCGGAACGCGAACGGCCAGACGGGAGCCTCGTGGAGCCCGGGCGGTGTCGCGCTCATCACGGCGACGACGGCGAGGAGCGCCGCCGCGAGCGCGGCCTCGCCGCCGACGAAGCGCGCGAGCCGCCGCATCGCCGGGCGGCCGACCGTGGCCGCGTCGCCGCCGAGCCGTGGCAGGTGGCGCCGGCGGTTGGTCCACGCCAGCGCGAGGATCGGCAGGAGGAGCGCGAGCTTCAGGAGGAGCAGGCGGCCGTACGGCGTGCCGACGAGGGCCGCGACGGTCCCGACGTAGAGCACGGCGTTGATCGTGCCCGACGCGACCAGGACGAGCACGGCGGCGAGCGCCGTGCGCGAGAAGCGCCGGGCCGCGAGGACCGCGTACGGGCGCGCGTCGGCGCCGTCCTCGCGTCCCGCGGCCCGCAGGAGGAGCAGGAGCGGCAGGAGCCCGCCCGCCCACACGCCGGCGGCGAGGAGGTGGAGGCCGTCCACGGCGAGGGCGCGCGCGGTGTCGGGCTCGACGGCGGCGGCGTGGCCGGAGGCGCTGACGAGGACGAGCGCGGCGGCGCCGAGCAGCGCGGCCTCGCCGCGCGCGGCCTGCCAGTCGCTCGCCCGCTCGACGCCCCAGCGTACGACCAGGAACGCGCCGAGCAGCAGGAGGAGGCCCTGGCGCACGAGCCACACGTGGCCGCTCTGCGTCTCGAGGAGGACGCGCGCGAGCGCGGCGGGCTCGAGCGCGGCCGCCGTGCGGCCCTCGAAGCTCGCCGTCTGGGCGGCGAGCACCGCGAGGCCCGTCGCGAGCGTCAGGAGCGCGGCTGCGCGCGAGAGCGCGAGGACGCGGGACTCCCAGCGGAGCGCCGTGGGGCGGTCGCTCTTGCCGGCGAGCAGGATCGTCGCCGCCGCGCCGACGAGGAGGACGAGGCCCGTGAGGTGGATGAAGCGCGCGGCGAGCCCGAACGCGAACACCCGGCTAGTGTACCGGATGGCAGGAACCGTGTTTGAGATGCGCGGGTTTCTCGGGTAGAGTCTCCGCGCATGCTCCGCCGGGCCGCGCTCGTCCTGACACTCGTCGCCGCGCTCGTGCTCGCGGGCGCCGGCGCCGCCGGCGCCCACGGGCCCGCGCCCGCGCTCTCGGCGGCGGCGCCCGTCGCGCCGGCGCCGGCCGTCTCGCTCACCGCCGCGGCGCCGGTCGCCGGCGCGCCGCTCTGGCCCTGGCTCGCGCCGCTCGCGCTCCTGCCGCTCCTCGGCCGCCGGCGCACACGGAAGGTCCTCGCCACGGCGCTCGCGATCGTCGTCGTCGTCTTCGCCGCCGAGTCGGCCGTGCACTCGATCCACCACGGCCTCGGCGGGGAGCGGAGCGCGGTCTGCCCCGTCGCCTCGGCCGCCACCCACGTCGCCGGCACGGACGTCGAGACCGTCGCCGTCGAAGGGCCGGCGCCGGCGTTCGACCCGGCGGTTCGGGAGTCCGAGCCGCTCGTCTCG
This sequence comes from Candidatus Methylomirabilota bacterium, assembly GCA_035260325.1. Lineage (NCBI taxonomy): Bacteria > Methylomirabilota (SeqCode) > Candidatus Methylomirabilota bacterium. The sequence goes on from DATFVL010000241.1 coordinate 4,771, forward strand.
AAGCTCCGCCAGCTCGGCCCGCACCAGGGGCGCGCGCCCCCCTCCGCGCTCGCCTAGCCCCGCTTCACCCACAACCACTCAGGAGGGATCATCATGCGACGACTCGTATTCCTGTGCGCGCTCGTCTGGGCGCTCGGGGCGCTCGCCCCGGCCGCCGCGCTCGCCCACGGCCTCGCGGGCAAGCGCTTCTTCCCGGCGACGCTCGCGACCGACGACCCGTTCGTCTCCGACGAGCTGTCGCTGCCGACGATCCAGCGCCTCCGCGTGCCGGGCACGGGCGACAAGCCGCCGACGACGGAGACGGATTTCTCCGCCGACTTCTCGAAGCGCCTGACGCGAGACCTCGGGCTCTCCCTCGGCGGGACGTTCAAGATGCTGGACCCCCATCCGGGAACGTCCGTGACGGGCTTCGACAACCTCGCGGTCGGGGTGAAATACACTTTCTTCAGGAGCGACGCGCGCGAGATGCTCCTGTCGCTCGGCGTGGACTGGGACGTCGGCGGCACGGGCTCGCGCAAGGTCGACGCGGAGGGGTTCGACACCGTCACGCCCGCGCTCTTCTTCGGGAAGGGCTTCGGCGATCTCCCGGACTCGGCCGCGTGGCTCAGGCCCCTGGCCGTGACCGGCGTCCTCGGCTGGGCCGTGCCGTCGCGCGTCCGGACCCAGACGATCACGACGGATCCGGATACCGGCGACGTCGAGGTCGAGCGGGAATTCAACCCCACGGTGTTCAAATGGGGATTCTCGTTCCAGTACAGCCTGCAGTACCTCCAGTCCTTCGTGCGCGACGTGGGGCTCCCGGCGCCGCTCAACCGGATGATCCCGCTGGTCGAGCTGAACCTCCAGACGCCGATCGACGGCCCCCGGGCCCGCTACACGACGGGGACGGTCAATCCCGGGGTAATCTGGTTCGGGAAATACGTGCAATTGGGAATCGAGGCGGTGATTCCGATGAACTCGGCGAGCGGCAAGAACGTGGGCGTGCTGGGCCAGATCCACTTCTTCATCGACGATCTCTTTCCGAAGACGCTGGGCCGCCCGCTCTTCGGCGACTAGCGATGCGGCGCCGCGTGGTCGCGTGGGCTCTGCTCGGGCTCCTCGCGGGGGCGGGCGGGGCCCGCGCCCACGCGTTCCTCGACCGCGCCGAGCCGCGCGTCGGCTCGACCGTCCACGCGGCGCCGGCGCAGGTCCGGCTCTGGTTCACCCAGCGGCTCGAGCCCGCGTTCAGCCGCGTCCGGGTGGTGGGCGAGCGGGGCGAGCGCGTGGACCGCGCGGACGCCGCGGTGGATCCCGACGACGGCATGCTCCTGCGCGTCTCGCTCGCGCGGGTCCCGCCCGGCAGCTACACGGTCATCTGGCGCGTGGTGTCGGTCGACACCCACGTCACCGAGGGGGACTTCACGTTCCGCGTCGCGCCGTGATCCGCGCCATCTTCTTCGACGCGGGCAACACGCTGCTCAGCATGAACTACCCCGTGATCGCCGCGGAGCTCGCGCGGCACGGGGTCGCCGTCACCCCGGAGGCGGTGCGGCGCGCCGAGTGGCGGGCGCGCGTGCGCCTCGACGCGGAGGTGTTCGCACCGTCGCGGCCGGACGTCTCGACGGAGAGCGGCTCGAGCGCGGGGCGTTACGTGCGCCACCTCCTCGCGGAGCTCGAGATCCGCGACGAGGCCGTGGTGCGCGCCGTCGTCGAGTGGCGGCGCGGCTACAATCTCCCCGTCGGGCTCTGGAACCTCCCCGACCCGCACGCGGAGCGGGCGCTCCGGCTCGCGCGGGACCGCGGGCTCCGCGCCGCGGTCGTCTCGAACTCCAACGGCTCGGTGCGCTCGATCCTCGAATCGCTCGGGCTCGCGCGGCACCTCGAATTCGTGATCGACTCCTCCGAGGTCGGGGTGGAGAAGCCCGACCCCCGGATCTTCGGCATGGCGCTCGAGCGCGCGGGCCTCGGTCCCGGCGACGCGGTCTACGTCGGCGACCTCTACTCGGTCGACGTGCGGGGCGCCCGCGCGGCCGGGATGGGTGCGGTCCTCCTGGATCCGGGCGGCCACTGGGGCGCCCGCGACTGCCCGACGGCGCCCGACGCCTTCGGCGCGGTCGAGCTGATTCTCCGTCAGTCCGGCAGCGTGATGAAGGGGTAGCGGCGGAGGACGTCGTAGATCACGCGCTTCATCTCCGCGATCTCGGCGTCTGTCCGCGCCTCGAAGCGCAGCGTGAGGTAGGGGTTCGTGTTGGAGGCGCGCACGAGGCCCCAGCCGCCGCCCGGGAAGAGGACGCGCGCGCCGTCGATGTCGATCGTCTCGTAGCGCTGCTTCAACTCGCGGGCGATCTCCTCGATGGCGCGGAACTTCTCGCCGTCGGGGCACGGCGCCTTCAGCTCGGGCGTGGCGCGGAGGTGCGGTACCGAGGCGAAGAGCCGCGACATCGGCTCGGCGGAGCGCGCCGCGACCTCGATGATCTTGCACGAGGCGAGGATCCCGTCGTCCACGCCGTAGTAGTCCTCGGCGAAGAACATGTGGCCGCTGACCTCGCCGCCCAGCAGGATGCCGTCGTCGCGCATCTTGCGCTTGAGGTGCGAGTGGCCCGTCTTCCACATGACGGGCACGCCGCCGTGCCGCCGGATGTCCTCGACGAGCGACTGCGACGACTTCACGTCGAAGACGATCTTCTCGCCGGGCCGGCGCGCGAGCAGGTCGCGCGCGAGGAGGATCAGGATGAGGTCCGCCTCGTGGCGCTCGCCGCGCTCGTCCACGATGCCGACGCGATCGGCGTCGCCGTCGTACGCGACGCCGAGGTCGGCACCCACCTCGACGACCCGGGCCTGGAGGTCCACCACGTTCTCCGGGTCCTCGGGATCCGGCAGGTGGTTCGGAAAGCTCCCGTCGGATTCGCAGTGGAGCTCGACGACCTCGCAGCCGATGCGGCGCAGCAGCTCGGGGCCGTAGAGCCCCGCGACGCCGTTGCCGGCGTCCACGACGACCTTGAGCCGCCGCGCGGGCTTGACGAGCCGGCCGACCGTCTCGAAGTAGTCGTCGCGCGGGCTCCGCGCCGAGAGCGCGCCGCGGCCGCGCTCGAACTCACCGCGCTCTGCGAGCCCGCGGAGGAGCTGGATCTCCTCCTCGGTGAGCGGCGCGGCGCCCGGGTGGACCAGCTTCACGCCGTTGTACGCGATCGGGTTGTGGCTGCCCGTGACGGTCGCGCCGCCGTCGAGCTTCCAGTGCGCGGTGGCGAAGTAGAGGATGGGCGTGGGCACGAGGCCGACGTCCACCACGTCGAGCCCCGTCGCGAGCGCGCCTTCGATGAAGCCGGTCTTGAGCGGGCCCGACGACAGGCGATTGTCCTGGCCCACCGCGATGCGGCGTCCGCCGTTGCGGCGGATCAGCGTGCCGTACGCCGAGCCGACGAGACGGAAGACGTCCGGGGTGATGTCGCTGCCGACGAGGCCGCGCACGTCGTAGGCGCGGAACACGTGCGGATTCAGCATTGTGCGGTCCTCATCGTTACGTTATCGTGACGGCGCGGGGGGCGCTCGCCTCGGAGGTTATCACGAGATGCCAAAGGAGTTCGTCTTCGTCCACGGCATGAGCCACGGCGCGTGGTGCTGGGAGCTCGTCCAGGCGCGCCTCGAGCGCGCGGGCCACCGCACGCTCGCCGTGGACCTCCCCGGCCACGGCCGCCGGGCCCACGAGTGGCGCCGCGCCTCCGTCGGTGCGTACGCGCGCGCAGTCGCCGGCGCGATGAGCCAGGCGGGCTTCCACCGCGCGGTCGTCGTCGGGCACTCGATGGGCGGGGTCGTGATCCCCAAGGTCGCCGAGGCCGTGCCCGAGCGCGTCGCGCACCTCGTCTTCCTCGCGGCCGTCGTCCTGCCCCACGGCGCCTCGCTGCTCGAGACTCAGGTGGCGCAGCCCGGGCGCGCGCTCCTGCGCGGCCTCGCGGCGGCCGCGGGCGCGGTCCAGTATCCCGCGGCGACGGAGCACGCGCGCTGGATGGGCGACCTCGCGCCCGGCGACCCGCGCGTCGTGGCCGCCCTCACGCGGCTCACGCCGCAGCCCTTCCGGCCGTGGATCGAGCGCGTGGACATGCGCGGCTTCTACGCGATGGCCGTGCCGCGGACCTACGTGCGCTGCCTCCGCGACGCGGCGATCCCCCCGGCGAAGGCGGCCGAGTACGCGGCGCGGCTCGGCGTCCGGCCGGTGGACCTCGACACGGCCCACGGCCCGATGCTCTCCGCGCCCGACGCGCTCGTGAAGATCCTCGTGAAGTGCTGAGTCCCCAGCGAATGGAGCCCCCATGGACGAGAAGGAGCTGAAGGAGCGGACGAAGAAGACGGCCCGCATGCTCTTCCACTCGTGGAAGAGCGAGGTCGGCTACGACTTCTGGAAGAAGTTCGACCCCGAGCTGGCGCGCGAGCTCTCGATGTTCTACACCGGTGTCCTCTACAGCCGCGAGGTCCTCTCGCAGAAGCAGCGCGAGCTCTGCGCCCTCGCCGCGCTGACCGCGCTCCACCGGCCGAACGAGGTGCGCGCCCACATCCACGCGGCGCTCAACGTGGGCGCGACGCGCCGCGAGGTCGCCGAGGTGATCTTCCAGATGGCGACCTATGGCGGGATGCCCGTCGTCGTGGACGCGCTCGAGGTCTACGGCAAGGTCCTCGCCGAGCGCGGCGAGCCGTTCCCCGGCGAGGACGCGACGGCGTGAGCCAGCGGGCCCTCGACGCCGCGGTCGAGGCCGCGCGCGCCGCCGGCGCGATCGCGCTCACGTACTTCCGCCGTGGCGTCGAGGTGACGCTGAAGCCCGACGCGACGCCCGTCACCCGGGCCGACCGCGAGGCCGAGCGCGCGATCGTCGAGATCCTCGGCCGCGCCTTCCCCGACCACGGCGTGCTCGGCGAGGAGTTCGGCGGCCACGGGTCGAAGGAGGTCCGCTGGATCATCGACCCGATCGACGGCACCAAGAACTTCGTCCGCGGCGTCCCGGTCTGGGCCACGCTGATCGGGCTCGAGGAGCGCGGCGAGATCACGGTGGGCGTGATCCACAACCCGGTGAGCGGCGAGCTCTACACCGCGCGGCGCGGCGCGGGCGCGTTCCTGAACGGCGAGCGGATCCGCGTGTCCGAGATCGGGGAGCTCGGCGGCGCGGTGCTCCTCCACGCCGGCCTCAGGCTCTACCGCGAGGCCGGGCTGTGGGAGCCGTTCGTGCGGCTGGTGGACGCGACCGAGCGCCAGCGCGGCTTCGGCGACTACATGGGTTACAGCCTGGTCGCCGAGGGCAAGGCGGAGATCTACCCCGAGCTGGACGTGAAGCCGTGGGACCTGGCGCCCTGCAAGCTTCTCGTCGAGGAGGCGGGCGGCCGCTTCACCGACCTCGAGGGCCATCCCACGATCTACTCGGGCGCGGCGCTCGCGACCAACGGCCGCCTGCACGACGCCGTCCTGGCGCTCCTCCGCCGCTGACGCTCGCGATCCATCCCGGCGCGCTCGGCGACGTCCTCCTCGCGACGCCGGCGCTCCGCGCGCTCCGGGCGGCGGCGCCCGGGGAGCCGCTCGCCCTCGCCGGCCAGCCGCGCATCGCCCGCCTCCTCGCCGCGCTCGGCGTCGTGGACGAGGCGGTGGACTTCGACGCGCTCGGGCTGCACGCGCTCTTTGGTGGCGCGGACCGCGAGGCCGAGTCAGGCGTGGGTGGCCCGACGGAGGCGCGCGTGGCCCCGCTCGCCCGCTTCACCCGCGTGGTCTGCTGGTTCGGCGCGGGCGACGCCGATTTCGTCGCGCGGCTCACGCGGCTCGTGCCCGGCGCGGTCGTCGCGGCGCCGCACGCGGGCGGCCGCACGGTCTGGGAGCATCTCCTCGCGACCGTCGGCGCCCCGCCCGCCGAGGCCGACCGCTACCGCGTGCCGCTCGTCGCGCCGGCCCGCCTCGTCGAGGAGGGCCGGCGGGTCCTCGCACGGGAAGGTTGGGACGGCTCGACGCCGATCGTCCTCGCGCATCCGGGTGCGGGCGGCGTCGCCAAGCGCTGGCCGGCGGAGGGCTTCGCCGCGGCGCTCGAGCGCGTCGCCGCCGTGCGGCGGGTCGAGATCGTCATCCACGACGGGCCCGCGGACCACGAGGCGGCGGCCGAGCTCGCCGCGAGGCTCCGCGCGCCGTCGCGGCGCCTGCGCGAGCCGGCGCTCACGACGCTGGCGGGCGCGCTGGCGGCGGCGGCCGCCTACGTCGGGAACGACTCGGGCGTGAGCCATCTGGCCTCGGCCCTCGGCACGCGCAGCGTCGCGCTCTTCACGCGCGACAAGCTCGACTGGCGGCCGTGGACGCCGGGCGCCGAGCCGCTCGTGGTCGAGACGTCGGCGCTCGCGTCAGGCGACGTGGAGCGGGTGGCCGGGGCCCTGCTCGGGCGCCTCGGCTAGAATCGGTCGGTGGGAAAGCAGCGCGAAGAGAAGGATCTGGGTCGCGCGGTGACCTGCGCCTAGAAGAAGTCTACCGGCGCCGCCGGAGGCTCGGGCTCCTCCGCCGCGTGTTCCAGCGCGTCCGTTCCGTGGAGCTTCTCGATCACGGCATCATCGTCCTGATCGGGAAGCTCTCGAGCTGCGAGGTCGTACCAGAGGTCCATCGACATCGCATCACCTCCAGGGCGCCTTGAGGCCCCTTCCCGGTCATTTACTTCTGACCGCACTTGTAAGGCAGGAGTCGTGCCACGGGTGGTGTTCCGGAAATTCAACAGGTTAGGGAGCGGGTCGGGCGCCAGGAGCAGGGCAGCGTGCCCGGTCACCCGCGGCAAACTGCCCTGCCGGCGCCTCGCGGCCCGGCGTCGTGCGTCAGCGCGCGGGCTTCTTCCAGATGCCGCGGTCGTGCATCAGCTTGATCTGCCGCTTGATGACCTTCTCGCGGTACTCGGCGTGCTTCATCGGCGCGCGCTTGAGGTAGAGGTTCTTCGGGTAGATCGGCTGCTCGTAGAGGATCTGATAGAGCTCGGTGCGGAGGTCCTTCATGTAGTTGTCCCACTGGGCGCGCGCCCGGTGGTCGCGGAGCGCCTCGATGTCGATCGGGCCGGCCACGTACGTCGAGCCCGCGCCGTAGTCCTGGCGGCCGACGATCTGGCCGCGGTAGTTGATGATGAAGCTCCGCCCGCCGAAGGTGTCGATCGGCGTCGTCTCCTCGGGGAAGAGGTAGTACGTCCCCATGTTGGGCGCGACGACGTACATGTTGTTGTCGAGCGCGCGCGCGCGGCTCTGGATCTCGAAGAGCTCGTTGCCCGTCGCCGGGTGCGGGTACGAGGCGCGGTAGACGACCTCGGCGCCGTTCAGCGCGAGGGCCCGCGCGTTCTCCGGGTAGGAGCCCTCGTTCGCCATCATGATGCCGAGCCGGCCGATCTCGGTGTCCACGACGGGCCAGAACGCCTGGAGGTTCCGGCCGTACTTCTCGATCCACCAGTCGTAGATATCGTGCGGGCACACCGAGTGCTCCACCGGAAAGAGCGGCGAGACCTTGTAGTGCTTCAGGATCACCCGGCCCCGCGGGTTCAGGATGAAGCCCACGTTGAAGAAGCGGTCCTTCCAGTCGGGATGGCGCGCCTTCGCCTGCGCTATGACGAAGGCGTTGTACTCCTTCGCGATCCTGCCGAGGAATTCCGTCTCCTCGCCCGGGATGTCGATGGCGCACTCCCGCGCAAAGGTCGCGTGGTCGAGGTCGAGCACCTCGTCGTTGAACGCCTGGAGCGCGCCCTCGGGGAAGGCGATGAGCCGCACGGGAATGTCGAGGGCCGAGAGCCACGACGCTGCCTTCACGAGGTGCGAGAGGTGGTCGAGGTTGAGCTTGATGTCCTTGCGCTTCCGGATCCCGCGCACGGTCGGGATCAGGCCGACGGCGGTGTAGGGCTTGATCATGCGTTCGCTCCTTTGTCGCGGCTAGTTCGGGGCCCGCCCGCGGCGCGCGCGGGAGTGGATCTCGTGGACGCGGCCGTCCTCCAGCGCGATCTCCACCTCGTGGTGCTCGACGCCGCGCGTCTCCCGGTAGAGCAGCGTGCGCCGGCCCGGCGGCGCCACGCGCTCGCGCTCCTCGTCGGGCGTGCCGCAACGGCCGAGGACCTCGGCGTACGTCGTCGAGCCGGGGACGAGGGAGGCGAGCGTCTCGCGCGACGGGACGGTCCCGTTGGTCGCCGCGGCGGCCGTCCGGAGCCGGCGCCGCGCCCGCAGCCGCCGGCGGATGCGTCGGCTCACGTCCTTGCTCAGGATGAGCACGCCCGCGAAATTCGTCACGAGGAGCAGGACGGCGGACACGATGACGGGCCGCCAGTTGATGCGGCCGGTGAAATACGCGAACTGCACCCGAACGCTCTGGGCGGTGATGTCCTCCAACGGGAGCAGCGCGAGCGCCACGACCTCGCCGCCGGCGCGGACGCGGCTCAGGCGCCGAACCGCCGTGGCCGGCGCGATCTCCTCGATCTTGAGGTGGTCCGAATCGGCGAAGTTCGCCACGACCAGCGAGAACTCGCGCGCGAGGTGCACGACGCGGTCGCGGCGCTCGTAGTAGAGCCCGAAGAGTCCGAGCGCCGGCGGCCCCAGGTCGCCGAAGCCCACCGTGAGGACGTAGCGCCGTCCCCAGAAGAGCTCCTCGAGCCACGTCGCCGCCTTCGGGACCACCAGGCCGCGGAGCGGGAGGACGAGCGTCACGAACGAGAGCGGGTCGGCGAGCGCCGGCGTCCACGGGATCTTCACGCAGGTGACGGCGCCGATCTGATTTCCCGGACGCGCGAAGTTCGCGTACGACGCGACCACGTCGATGGGCTCCCCGAGGGCGGTCGTGCCGAGCTGCATCCTGTCGCGGCTCCGGAGGACGAGCCGGCCACGTCCCGTGACGACGAGGCCGTGGCGCTCGATCTGGCGCCCGAGCGCCGGATCCGCGGGGCCGGGCGCGGTGCTCTCGGCGACCTCCGCGGGCCAGAGGAGATAGAGGTCCTGCCTGATGTCGGCCGCGCGGCGGCCGGGCTTGGTCGTCAGGCTCCACGAGAGGTTCACGGTCACCGGGCCGAGGCCGGGGCGCACGTTCGCCGCGACGAAGAGCGGGCCGATCGCGAAATCGGGATGGGGCGTCGAGGCGACGAACACCTGGGCCCCCGCGGCCGACGGCAAGGTGAGGCCGAGTGCCCACGCCAGGAGCGCCGCGCGCCGCCGGCGGCGCGCGTGCCCGGCGGGCCGGCTCACGGCGCGCCTCCCTGCTGGCGCTCGACCTCTTCCATGATCATCGTGTTCAGCCGGTCGATCAACATGCCTCGGTCGGCGGAGCCGTCGTTCAGAATCAGCTCGCGGATCCGCGCGGGGCGCGCGGACAGCATGACAAGCGTGGTGCCGATCGCCACGGCCTCCTCGATCGAGTGGGTGACGAAGAGGATCGTACGCCCGGTCTCCTTCCAGATGCGGCGGACCTCGTTCTGCATGATGCGGCGGTTCTGGGCGTCGAGGCCGCCGAAGGGCTCGTCCATCAGGAGCACGTCGGGCTCGATGGCGAGCGCGCGGGCGATGGCCGCGCGCTGGCGCATGCCGCCGCTCACGCGGCCCGGATAGTAGCCCTCGAAGCCGCCGAGCCCGGCGAGGCGGAGCTGGCGCCCCGCGACCGCCCGGCGCTCCGTCGCCGGGAGCCCCAGGGGCTTCAGGACGAGCGCGACGTTCTGCTCGAGCGTCAGCCACGGCAGGAGCCGGTCCTCCTGGAAGACGACGCCGACGCGGCGCGCGTGGGCGTCGCCGGCGACGACCGGCCGGCCGTCGAGGAGCACGGTGCCGCGCGTGGCGGGCTCGAGGCCGCCGACGATGCGCAGCAGCGTCGTCTTCCCGCAGCCGTTCG
>DATFVL010000242.1 GCA_035260325.1 Candidatus Methylomirabilota bacterium
CACGCCGACCACCGGCAGCTCGCCCGACGCCCGCCGGCGCGCGTGCTCGTAGGCGGAGTCGGCGATCTCCCGCTGGAACCAGCCCGCCTCGATCGCCTTCACCGTGCCGCCCAGCGCGTCCACCCTCGCGAGGATGGCGAAGACCTCCGCCTCGATGCGGTCGGTGAGGCTCTCCACATAGTACGACCCGCCCAGCGGATCCACCACGTTGGCCACGCGCGTCTCGTCCGCGATGATCTGCTGGGTGCGGAGCGCGATCTTCATCGCGAGCTCGGAGGGGATCGCGTACGCCTCGTCGAGGCCGTTCGTGTGGAGCGACTGGGCACCGCCGAGGACCGCGGACAGCGCCTGGAGCGCGGTCCGCACGATGTTGTTCATCGGCTGGGCCTTCGTCAGCGTCACCGCGGCGGTCTGGCAGTGGAACCGCAGGCGCATCGACTCGGGCCTGGTGGCCCCGAAGCGCTCCTTCATGAGCTTCGCCCACACGCGGCGCGCCGCCCGGAACTTCGCGACCTCCTCGAAGAAGTCCGCCTGCGCGACGAAGTAGAACGCCAGGCGCGGTGCGAAGCGGTCCACGGGGACGCCCGCGCGCGTGACCTCCTCGACGTACGCGATCGCGTTCGCCATCGTGAACGCGACCTCCTGCACCGACGTCGCCCCGGCCTCGGAGATGTGGTAGCCGCTGATGTTGATCGGGTTGTAGCGCGCCATGTGCTCGGCGCAGTAGACGATCATGTCGCGGACGAGCCGCAGCGAGTGGCGGATCGGGAAGATCCACTCCTTCTGCGCGATGTACTCCTTGAGGATGTCCGTCTGGCAGGTGCCGGAGAGCCGGTCGAGGTCGCCGCCGCGCGCCCGGGCGAGCGCGACGTACATCGCGAGCAGGATCCACGCGGTGGGGTTGATCGTCATCGAGACCGAGATGCGCTCGAGGTCGATCCCCGCGAACAGCGCCTCGACGTCGTCGAGCGTGTCCACGGCGACGCCCTCGCGCCCCACCTCGCCGAGCGCCCTCGGGTCGTCGGAGTCGTAGCCCATCAGCGTCGGCATGTCGAAATCGACCGACAGGCCCGTCTGCCCCTGTTCGATCAGGTAGCGGAAGCGCCGGTTCGTGTCGTCGCCCGTGCCGAAGCCCGCGATCTGGCGCATGGTCCAGAGCCGGCCCCGGTACATCGTCGGATAGGGGCCGCGCGTGAACGGGTAGCGCCCGGGCAGGCCGATCTCGTCGTAGGCCGTGCCGGCCAGGTCCGCGGGGGTGTAGACGCGCTCGACCGGCAGGCCGGAGCCCGTCCGGCGGTCGGCGCGCGACTCGGGCTGGCGCTCGAGGAACTCGCGGAGCTCCCTCGCCTCCCAGTCGCGCCGCGCGGCCTCGATGCGCTCGATCGCCTTCGGATCAAACATGGGACGTCCTTTCTCCCAGCCGGGCGAGCAGCAGCCGCGCGCACGCGTGGGGCGCGAGCTCCCGCCGCGCCACGCGCTCGACGTCGGCGTCGCCGGCGGCCGGCTGGGCGAGGCTCCGCGCGACCAGCTCCTGCGCGATCTTCAGCACGCGGGCGTCGACCATGCGCCGCCAGCGCCGGTCGAGCTCGCCGCTCGTCTTGAGGTGCGCCAGATGGCCGTCGAGCCCGTCCACGAGCGGCCCGATCCCCTGCTCGCGCGCCGCCGACACCCCGAGCACCGGCGGGACCCAGCTCTCCGTCGTCGGGAGCAGCGTCAGCATCGAGCGCAGCTCGGCCAGTGTCCGGTCGGCGCCCTCGCGGTCGACTTTGTTGACGACGTGGAGGTCGGCGATCTCGAGCAGGCCGGCCTTCAGCGCCTGGACGTCGTCGCCGAGGCCCGGGACGCTCACCACCACGACCGTGTGGGCGAGCCGCATCACGTCCACCTCGTCCTGGCCGACGCCGACGGTCTCGACGAGGATCAAGTCGCGTCCGGCCGCGTCCAGCAGGTCCACGCCGTCGGCCGCGGCCCGGCAGAGGCCGCCGAGCGCGCCGCGCGTCGCCATCGAGCGGATGAAGACGCCGGGGTCGAGGACCAGGTCGTTCATGCGGATCCGGTCGCCGAGGATCGCGCCGCCGGAGAAGGGCGACGACGGGTCCACGGCGAGGACCCCGACCGTGCGCCCCCGAGCGCGGGCCGCCAGGGCCAGGGCCCGGGCGAGCGTGCTCTTGCCGCTGCCCGGCGCGCCCGTGAGCCCGACGACGTGCGCCCGGCCGGTGCGCGGGTAGACGCGCGCGACGAGCGCTTCGGCGCGCTCGCCGCCGGTCTCGATCCACGTGAGCCCGCGCGCGAGGGCGCGCGTCGAGCCGGCGAGGAGCTCGCGGGCCAGCGTGTCCAGATCGGTCGTCATGGGGAGACTATCTCACCGAACGGCGGTAGAGGTCGCGATCGTCGATCACCCGCCGCGCCTTGAACTCGGTCCGCTCGAGCGTCCCCGCGGGGACGAGCTCGACCACCGGGCGGACGCCGAGCCGCGCCCGGAGCCGCTCGGTCATCGTGGCCGAGAGCGTCGCCCGCGCGCCGGGGTCGGCGTGGGCCGGCGCGTATTCAGCGCGCACGAGGAGCTCGTCCATCGCCTCGCGCCGCGAGACGATCACGCGGAACTCGCCGCCGAAGCCCTCGATGGCGCGCAGCGTGTCCTCGATGGCGCTCGGGTAGATGTTCTCCCCCCGCACGATGAACATGTCGTCGATCCGGCCGTAGAGCCCGTCGGGCAGCCGCGGGTAGGTGCGGCCGCAGGGACACGGCTCGTCGATCCAGCGCGCGAGGTCGCCGGAGACGAGGCGGATCATCGGCTGCGACGTCCGCTCGAGGTGGGTGTAGACGGGCGTCCCCTCGGCGCCGAACGGGACCGGCCGGAACGTCTCCGGATCGCAGACCTGGGTGTAGACGAGATCCTGCCAGAGATGCATTCCCGTGCGGTGGCGGCATTCGCCGTTGGTCATCCACGGCGTCATCTCGGCCATGCTCCCCATGTCCACGCAGGCGCCGCCGAAGGTCTCCTCGATGAGGCGCTTGGTCGCCGGGATGCCCGCGCCCGGCTCGCCGGAGAAGAAGAGCGTGCGCAGGCCGAGCTGCCGTGGGTCGATGCCTTCGCGCCGCGCGACCTCGGCGAAGTGGAGCGCGTACGAGGGCGTGCCGTAGAACGCCGTCGGCCGGAGGTCGCGCGCCCACTGGACGGCCATCAGCGTCTGTCCGGCGGCGCCCGCGCCGAACGGGAACGCCGTGGCTCCGAGGCGCTCGACGCCGGCGAGCGCGCCCCAGGATCCCAGGTACAGGCTGAAGAAGGAGCAAATGAGCGCGCGGTCGGCCGGACGGAGGCCCGTGGCCCAGAGAATGCGCGCGTGCGCCTCGCCGATCCGCGCCCAGTCGTCGCGACCCACGCCGAAGACCGTCGGCCGTCCCGTCGTGCCGCTCGTGCCGTGGATGCGCGCCACCTCGGCGGGCTCGACGCAGAGGTACTCGCCGAACGGCGGCGCGGCGGCCTGCGAGGCGCGCAGCTCGGCCTTGGTGACGACGGGAAAGGTCGTCAGGTCGCCGAGGGACTGGAGCGTCGCCGGCGACACGCCCGCCGCCTGCCACTTCCTCCGGTAGAACGGGCTCCGCGCCCACGCCCACTCGACCTGCCGCCGGAGCTTTCCGAGGATCAGCGCGTCGCGCGCGAGGGGCTCCATGCACTCGAGCTCGGGGAACCAATGCTCCGACCCGGGGTCCGGACGGTAGGTCGCGTCGTACCGGGGGGGCCACACGCTGAGGTCCACGGCGGTCGTCACCCGCGCCCCCCCCGGCCCGCCTCAGCGCGGCTGGCGCGCGGCGACGAGCTCCCGGAGCCGGGCGGCGATCACGTCGGGCGGAGTGTCCTGCAGGAGCACGTCCGCGGCGCCGAGCGCGCGCAGCGCCGGCACATCCTCGTCGGGGATGACCCCGCCGACGACGAGGAGCATGTCGCCCGCGCCCGCCGCGCGCATGAGCTCGACCACGCGCGGGATCAGCGTCATGTGGGCGCCCGACAGGAGACTGATCCCGAGGACGTCCACGTCCTCCTGGACGGCGGCCGCCACGACCTCCTCGGGCGTACGGTGGAGCCCCGTGTAGACGACGTCCATCCCCGCGTCACGCAGGCACCGCGCGACGACCTTCGCGCCGCGGTCATGACCGTCGAGACCGACCTTGGCGATGAGGACGCGGATCCCCGGCATGCGTGCTTGATACAGGATTCCAGGCCGGGGATCAAGGACGCGCCCGCCGCGCGGCGGGCGCGTCCGGCGCGCGTCAGGAGAGCGGGGCGCGCGCCGCCGGGCCGGGGGCGCGCCGCGGCGGCCGGGGCGGGAGCAGCTGGAGCTGGCGGCAGCGCTTGCGGAGCGTGTTGCGGTTGAGCCCGAGGAGCCGCGCGGCGCGGAGCTGGTTGCCGCCCGTCAGCGCGAGCGCGTGCGCGAGCAGCGGGCCCTCCAAGAGCGCGAGCGCCTCGCCGTGCACCCGCCCGGGCTTCATCGCCGCCAGCGCGGCCACGAGCCGCGGCACCGTTTCGGCGATGAGTCGCGCGACGGTGCGCAGCTCGGTTCCGCCCTGACCGACGACGTCCCCATCCATGGTTCACCCGCTCCTTCTCGGGCGCCATTGACCGAGGGCGTACGACGCCGTCGTCGCCGACCACGAGCGCGAACAAGCAAGGCGCGTGCCGGGCATCGCGCCAGGCCGGGCTCAAGCGCGACGCGGATTTAGCGACGTCGCCGGCGTCCCCGCGCTGCCCAGCCCATGGGCAGACGGCGTCGATTGCCCATTCGGCGAGCAGCGTGCTACGGTCGGCCGCAGGAGAGAGCGCGTTGAACATCCGCCTGGCCGTGAACGGCACGCTGATGCGCGGTCTCGAGCTGAACGGAAACCTGCTCGCGGCCGGCGCGCGCTTCATTCGCGAGGCGACGACCGCGGCCTGCTACCGGCTCTGGTCCGTGGGCGACCGCCACCCGGCGATGCTGCGCGTGTCCACGGGCGGCGCGGCGGTGGCCGTGGAGGTATGGGACGTGCCCGCGGCCGGGCTCGCGACGATCCTCATGTCGGAGCCGCCGGGGCTCTGCGTCGGCAAGGTGCGCCTCGCCGACGGCGAGGAGACGCTCGGCGTGCTCGGCGAGCCCGCCCTCTGCGAGGGCCAGCGGGAGATCACCGCGTACGGCGGCTGGCGCGCCTACGTCGCGGCTAGAAGCTCCACTCGCTGAACAGCTTCTGCTTGAAGGTGGCGAGCTCCTCGACCGGGGCCTGGACCTCGCGCAGGGCCGTGAGCTCGAGCACCCTCTGATCGAGGCGCGTGAGGCGCC
>DATFVL010000243.1 GCA_035260325.1 Candidatus Methylomirabilota bacterium
CCGGGCGCCCGCCCCGACGTCTAAGTAGATGATGCGACGCATTGTCTCGGTGGCCCTCGTGGCGGCGGTGGTGGGCGGGGGGGTCTGGGCTTACCTCTACACCCAGAGCATCGGCAACGCGCCGAAGTACCGGCTCGCCAAGGTCGAGCGCGGCGCCCTGACCGCGGCCGTCTCGGCCACGGGCAACCTGAACGCCGTCATCACGGTCCAGGTCGGCAGCCAGGTCTCGGGTCAGATCAAGGAGCTCCTCGCCGACTTCAACTCGGTCGTCAAGAAGGGCCAGGTCGTGGCGCGGATCGACCCCGACATCTTCCTGGCGAAGGTCAACCAGGCGAAGGCCGACCTCGACTCCGCCAAGGCCACGGTGATGAACCAGCAGGCCCAGGTCGAGCGCTCGCGCGCCGACGTCGAGAACGCGCGGGCGGCCTACGCCGAGGCCAAGGCGCAGACGGCGAAGGCCCTGGTCGCCGTCGGCGACACCAAGCGCGACCTCGAGCGGAAGACCGAGCTCTTCACGCGCCAGCTCATCGCCAAGAGCGACCTCGACTCCTCCCAGGCCGCGCACGACTCCGCCGTGGCCCAGCTCGATTCGGCGAAGGCGCACGAGCAGGCGCTCGCCTCCGGCATCCAGTCCGCGATCGCCCAGCTCCGCGTCACGGAGGCCATGCTCGCGTCGGCGCGAGCCCAGGTGGAGCAGAAGGAGGCGGCCCTCAAGCAGGCCCAGCTCGATCTCGACCACGCCACGATCTACGCGCCCGTGGACGGCGTCGTGGTCTCCCGCCAGGTGGACGTCGGCCAGACCGTCGCGGCGAGCCTCCAGGCGCCGATCCTGTTCACGATCGCCCAGGACCTCACGAAGATGCAGGTCGAGACGAGCGTGGACGAGGCGGACATCGGCCGCATCCGGGCGGACGACCGCGCGACGTTCTCGGTGGACGCGTTCCCAGGCGAGACGTTCGTCGGCACCGTCACGCAGATCCGGAAGGCCCCGCAGATCATCCAGAACGTCGTCACCTACACCGTGATCGTCGCGGTCGACAATCCCGCGGGCCGGCTCCTGCCCGGCATGACCGCGAACGTGAAGCTCGTGACGGCGCAGAAGCCGAGCGCCCTGAAGGTGCCGAACGCCGCCCTTCGCTTCCGGCCGGCCGGCACCGACGCGGTCGTCGGGGCGCCCCCGGGAGGCGGGGGGTCGGCGGGCGGCGCGCCGCCGTCGCTGGAGCAGATCCGCGAGCGTCTCGTGAAAGCGCTGAACCTCACGGAAGATCAGCAGCGGAAGCTCGACCCGATCCTCAGCGACGGCCGCCAGCAGCTCGCAGCGCTCCAGGGCCTGCCCGAGCCGGACCGCCGCGCGAAGGCCCAGAAGATCCGCGAGGCGTCGCGCGTGCGCATCCGCGAGATCCTCACCGACGAGCAGAAACATCGCTACGACGAGATGGCGGGGGCGCCGGGCGGCGAGGGCGGCCGCGCCGGCCTCACCGGGCGCGTCTGGGTCCTCGGCCCCGACGGCAAGCCGACCGCGGTCGGCCTGACGCTCGGCCTCAGCGACGGCGCCGCGACCGAAGTCCTGCGCGGCGAGCTCCGGGAGGGCCAGGAGGTGATCGTCGGCCTCGCGGGCGGCCCCGGCCGCACCCCGCAGCAGAGCGGGCCGCGCCTCAGGCTCTGACCGTGGCGGCGCCGATCATCACCACCGAGGGCCTGAGCAAGGACTACCACCTCGGCCCGCACACGGTCCACGCACTCCGCGGCGTCTCGGTCACGATCGAGCGCGGCGAGTTCGTCGCGGTCATGGGTCCCTCGGGCTCCGGCAAGTCCACCTTCATGAACCTCCTCGGCTGCCTCGACACGTCGACCGCGGGCCGCTACGTGCTCGACGGCGAGGACGTCGCGGGCCTCTCGGCCGACACGCTCGCCCGGATCCGCAACGCCAAGATCGGCTTCGTGTTCCAGATGTTCAACCTGCTGCCGCGGACGAGCGCGCTCGAGAACGTCGAGCTTCCGCTGCTCTACGCCGGCCTGCCGGCGCGCGAGCGGCGCGCGCGGGCACGGGCCCGCCTCGAGGCCGTGGGCCTCGGCGAGCGCGAGGGCCACCACCCGAGCCAGCTCTCCGGCGGCCAGCAGCAGCGCGTCGCGATCGCGCGCGCCCTCGTCAACGACCCGGCGATGATCCTCGCCGACGAGCCCACGGGCAACCTCGACACGCGCACGAGCGTCGAGGTGCTGGCGCTCATGCAGAGGCTCAACCGCGAGGGGCTCACGATCGTGCTCGTCACCCACGAGCCCGACATCGCCACGTACGCGAGCCGTCACCTCGTCTTCCGCGACGGACGGCTCCGGAGCGACGAGCGCCTGACGGCGCCCGTCGACGCCGCGGCCGCCCTCGCCAGCCTGCCGCCCGACGAGGAGGCGGCGTGAGCGTCTGGCAGAGCGTCCGCATCGCGGGCCGCGCGCTCCGGGTCAACAAGCTCCGGAGCGCCCTCACGATGCTCGGCATCATCATCGGCGTCAGCGCCGTGATCGCGATGGTCGGCGTGGGCGCGGGCGCCCAGGCGCGCGTCGCCGAGCAGATCCAGAGCCTCGGGTCGAACCTCATCATCGTCCTCTCGGGCAGCACAACCTCGAGCGGCGTCAGGCTCGGAACCGGCAGCCAGCTCACGATCACCGAGGACGACGCCATCGCGATCGCGCGCGAGGTCCCGGCCGTGCAGGTCGCCGCGCCGTCCGTCCGCGGCGGCGCTCAGGTCGTCTTCGGCAACCTCAACTGGTCCACGGCGATCCAGGGCGTGACACCCGACTACTTCGAGGCCCGCGAGTGGCCGATCATCGACGGGCGCCCGATCCTCCCGGAGGACCTGGAGGGTGCCACCAAGGTCGCCCTCCTCGGTCAGACGACGGCGCTCAACCTCTTCGGGGAGTCCGAGCCGCTCGGCCAGATCATCCGGATCAAGAAGGTGCCGTTCACGGTGATCGGCCTGCTCGCGCGCAAGGGCCAGAACTCGTGGGGCCAGGACCAGGACGACATCATCCTGATCCCGCTCTCGACGGCGAAGAAGAAGGTCCTCGGCGCGAGCCAGGCCAACCCGCGCTCCGTCGGCGCGATCTCCATCAAGATCCGCCCGGGCGAGGACATGGCGGAGGCGGAGGAGCAGATCCGCGCGCTGCTGCGCCAGCGCCACCGCCTCCAAGCCTTCCAGGACGACGACTTCTGGCTCCGGAACCTGTCCGAGATCCTCCAGACCCAGGAGGAGTCCTCGCGCGTGATGACCTATCTGCTCGGCGCCATCGCCTCGGTCTCGCTGCTCGTCGGCGGGATCGGGATCATGAACATCATGCTCGTGTCGGTCACCGAGCGGACGCGCGAGATCGGCCTGCGCATGGCGGTCGGCGCGCGCCGGCGCCACATCCTGCTCCAGTTCCTGATCGAGGCGGTGACGCTCTCGCTGATCGGCGGGACCGTCGGGATCGCGCTCGGCGTCAGCGGCTCGGAGTTGATCAGCTACTTCGCCGAGTGGCGGACGCTCGTCGCGCCCGAGGCGATCGTGCTCGCCTTCGGCTTCGCCGCCAGCATCGGCATCTTCTTCGGCTTCTACCCCGCCCGCAAGGCCTCGCGCCTGGATCCGATCGAAGCTCTCCGCTACGAGTAGCCGCGCCGGCCCGGGGGCCACGAAGCCCTCCTCGACCACGCTAGCACTCGATACGTGAGACGGCTCCCGTTGGTCTACGGCGAGAGAACGCGCAGAAGATACGGGTCTCGGAGAGCTTGCCGACTCCCCGGACGTCACCGCTACTCTGTTATGGTTTAGCCTCGATGGGGCGACCGTCGAGACGCCCGAAGAAGTGCACGGCGGCGGTGCGACGCTCGCGCGCCGGCCGGCCCAATCCAACGCCCGCGGAGCGGCATCTCCTCGCGCTCGCCCGGGAGATCGCGCGGCTGCCCCTCGTCGCGGCCGTCGAGAGGCTCGCGTCGGCCTGGGCGCCGACCTCCTCCCTGCCCGGCGTGGTCGCGGCGGCGTGGGTGCGAAGCCGCGGCGACAAGACCGCGGCGCTCGCGCTCGCCTACGCCCGCGAGCAGGTGCGCCTCTCGCTCCAGGAGATCCTCGAGGCGGCGCCGCCGGCCACGCGCGGACCGCGGGCCGCCGGGCCCGAGACCCTCGCGTGGGTCCTGCTCGCGGGGTGCGAGGCGCTGGCCCACGAGCCTCCGTCGGCGGTCGCCGAACGCGTGAGCGCGCTGCTCGAGCTCAGTGGCCACGACGCTTCGACGGGCTGAGCGCCTCCAGCACGAGGAGCAGGGCGCCGGCGACCATCGTCGCGCCGTTCAGCTGCACCGCGGCGCGGTGGGCCCGCGCGAACCCGCCGTCGTCGCGGGCCCGGCGCGCCGCCTCGGCGCCCGGCAGCACGACCGTGGATGCCCACACGAGGAGCCCGAGCATGACGCCGCAGAGCGCGGCGCTCGCGAGCGGCCGGAGGCGCCCGTCCCTGCCCGACACGACCTGGATGACGGCGGCCGCCAGCGCGACGGCGCAGAGGGCCTCACCCCACGCGTAATACCGCGGCAGGACGGCGGCCACCGCCTGGCCCGCGACGGCGCGGTCCAGCGTGCGGAAGACGAGCGGTGCCACGGCGAAGGAGAAGAACGCCATGATGCCGAGCCAGCCCGCGACCGCGACGACCGTGAGGGCGCGGAGGACCCTCATCGCCCGCCCCGGAGGACGCCGTGGAGGGTCACGGGCTCACGATCGGCGAAGCTCCCTCGCGTGTCAAGATTTGACGCCCCCGCGGCGCGGCGGTAGAGTCGCCGCGATGCGCGCCCGCCTCACCGCCGCCCTCCTGCTCGTGCTCGTCGCGCCCGCCGTCGCGCGCGCGGAGACGCCGGTCGAGCAGGCGCGCGCGCTCGTCGCGCGCTACCACGAGGACCGCGCGGGGCTGGACCGCGCGCGCGATCTCCTCGAGGACGCGCTCCGGCGCGACAGCCAGGTCGAGACGATGACCATGCTCTCCTACGTCTGGTTCCTCTACGGCGACGTCCGCGCGACCACCTCCGAGGACAAGCTCGCCGCGTACGAGCGCGGCCGCGAGCTCGGCAAGCGCGCGATCGAACTCGCGCCGAAGAGCCACGACGCGCACCTCTGGTACGCGATCAACACGGGGCGCTGGGGCCAGGCGAAGGGCATCCTGCGCTCGCTCTTCCTCCTGCCGACCGTGCGCGAGGAGATCGATATCCTCTTCCAGCTGAACCCGCGCTCGGTGCGCGCCCACTCGCTCGCCGGCAACGTCATGCTCGAGGTGCCGGGGCTCGTCGGCGGCGACAAGGAGAAGGCCGAGGAGCACTTCAAGCAGGGCCTCGCGATCGACCCGAAGTTCACCGTGCTGCGCGTGGACCTCGCCCGCGTCTACATCGCGACCGGGCGCTACCCGGAGGCGCGGCGCGAGCTCCAGCGGGTCATCGACGAGCGCGAGCCCACGATCGTCGCCGACTGGACCGTGAAGGACCTGCCACGCGCAAGACAGCTGCTCGAGTCCGTCAAAGACAAGAAGTAGCGATCGGCGCGGTCATCCGGCGGCTCCGGCGGACGGCGCCGGGCTGGAACCCGACGGCGCTCGCCGTCATCGCCGACCGCGACCGCGACCCGTTCCGCGTGCTGATCGCCTGCATCCTCTCGCTCCGGACGCAGGACACGACGACCGGGCCCGCCGCCGAGCGCCTCTTCGCCGTCGCCGACCGGCCGGAGACGATGCTCGCGCTGACGCCCGGGCGGATCGAGCGGCTGATCTTCCCCGTCGGCTTCTACCGGACGAAGGCGCGCGTGATCCTCGGGATCTGCCGCGACCTCCTCGGCCGCTTCGGCGGCCGCGTGCCGGACGAGATCGACGACCTCCTGACGCTGAAGGGCGTCGGCCGGAAGACGGCGAACCTCGTCGTGACCATGGCCTACGGCAAGCCCGGCATCTGCGTGGACACCCACGTCCACCGGATCTCGAACCGGCTCGGCTACGTCAGGACCAAGACACCGGAGGAGACCGAGATGGCGCTCCGGGCGAAGCTCCCGAGGCGCCACTGGATCGGCTACAACGACCTGCTCGTGTCCTTCGGCCAGAACGTCTGCGCGCCGATCTCGCCCCGCTGCTCCGTGTGTCCCGTCGGCGCCCTCTGCCGGCGCGTCGGTGTCACGACGTCGCGCTGACGGCCGCCCGCGCTTGACCCCGCCGACGGCGGGTGGTAGACGTGGTCCCGAGACGCCCATGGAGCCGCGCGCGATCCCCTCCTCGTTCGACACCGTCTTCGCGTACGACTATGCCGTCGCGGAGGCGGACATGCGGCGGCTCTACGAGAACGCCAAGCGTGACCAGTGGAACGCCTCGCGCGACATCCCCTGGGACACCCCCGAGACCTCCGACGGCCGCGTCATCGCCGACGAGCTGATCGACGCGTACGGGAGCCCGCTCTGGGCGCGGCTCGGGGAGAAGGAGCGCGTCGAGCTGAACCGCCGCGTCGCCGCCTGGCGGCTGTCGGTGCTCATGCACGGCGAGCAGGGCGCGCTGCTGGCCTGCAGCCAGCTCGTCGACATCGTCACGGGCGCGGACCAGAAATTCTTCCAGGCCACCCAGGTCATGGACGAGGCCCGCCACAACGAGGTCCTCGACCGCTACCTCCGGGAGCGGCTCGACGATCGCCGGTACCCGATCCCGGCCAACGCGCGTGACGTCTTCGACTCGATCCTCGGAGAGACCCGCTGGTACGTGAAGACGATCGGGCTCCAGCTCGTCGCGGAGACCTTCGCCGTCGCCCTCTTCAAGATGATGGCCGAGAGCGCGCGCGACCCCGTCCTCGGCGTGATCTGCCGGCGCATCCTCCTCGACGAGTCCCGCCACATGGGCTTCGGCATGCTCGCCCTGCCCGCGGTCGTGGACGGGGCGTCGCCCGCGGAGCGGCGCGAGCTCGAGGACTACACGTGCTTCGCCCTGGAGAAGACGCTGACCGGCTTCTTCCCGCGCGAGGCGTACGAGGACGCCGGCCTCGACGCGGCCGAGATCGACGAGGTCGAGCGCTGGCGCCGGACCAGCGCGGCGCGGAACGACTACGCGCCGTTCCGGAAGCACTTCAAACGCGACCTGCACCAGTCCATGGTCCAGAACCTCGCGCGCCTCGGGCTCCTCACCGAGCGCGTGCGGCCGCGCCTGCTGAAGCTCGGAATCACCCCGCCGGCCTGACCGGCGCGATCAGCTCGCCCACGCGCCGGTCGCGATACGCCCACGCCGCCCGGATCTGGCGGCCCACGACGAGCGCGTGGGCGGCGCGGCCGAGCGGTCCGAGGGGGAGCCGGTACGTCACGCGGTCCTCCACCCACGTCCCCCCGTTCTCCTCGAGGAAGCGGTGGCGGTGCTCCCAGCGCGCGTA
>DATFVL010000244.1 GCA_035260325.1 Candidatus Methylomirabilota bacterium
GGGCCCCCGCCGACGACGAGGACGTCGGTCACGGCTCTTGCGCCGCGCTCGCGCGCCAGCCGCGCCACGCGAGCACCGCGGCCGTCGCCTGCGAGGCGACGAGGCCGACCACCCAGACGACGGAGAGCGCGCCGCTCCTGAAGCCTCCGGCCAGAACCGCGGGCCCGTGATCCACGACCGCCACGACGGTCCAGATCGCGCTCGCCCAGAACGTGACGACCCGGCCCGCGCGCCGGCGGCGGCCGACCCACACGAGGCCGAGCATCTGACCCGCGAGGTAGAGACCGAGCAGGAACGCGGCGGCGGGCGTCGCGAGGCCGACGCGCTCCGCGATGCCCTCCCCGAAGTCCTCGACGACGTGGGGCACGATGAACGGCAGGCCCGCGAGCGACGCGGCGATCGTCCACCCCTCGCGGCTCATGGACAGACATTATAGAATCGCCGGGGATGCCGGAGTTCCTCCCGTTCGTCCGCCGCTGGTTCGACAGCGCCTTCGGCGCGCCGACACGCCCCCAGCGCGACGGCTGGGAGGCGATCGCCTCCGGCCGCGACAGCCTGGTGATCGCCCCGACGGGCTCGGGCAAGACGCTCGCGGCGTTCCTCTGGGCCCTCGACCACCTCCACCGCCTCGGCCTCGAGGGCCGGCTGGAGGACCGCGTCTACGTCGTCTACGTCTCGCCGCTCCGGGCCCTCAACAACGACATCGAGAAGAACCTCCGGGCGCCGCTCGCCGGGATCCGCGCCGCGGCGGCCGAGGACGGGCTCCGGCTCCCCGAGGTGCGCGTCGCCGTGCGCACGGGCGACACGCTCGCCGGCCAGCGCCAGGCGATGACGCGGCGGCCGCCGCACATCCTGATCACGACGCCCGAGTCCCTCTTCATCTTGCTGACGAGCGAGCGCTTCAGGCCCGCGCTGGCGCACGTACGCACGGTGATCGTCGACGAGGTCCACGCGCTCATGGGGAACAAGCGCGGCGCGCACCTGGCGCTCTCGCTCGAGCGCCTCCAGGCCCTCGTCGAGGCTGAGACGCCCGGGGCCCGGCCCCAGCGCATCGGCTGCTCGGCGACGGTCAGCCCGGTCGAGACCGCGCTCGCGTTCCTCACGGGGGCGACGGCGCGCGACCCGCGCGTCGTGGACGACGGCTTCACGCGCGAGCTCGACCTCCGGGTGCTGGCGCCGGTGGACGACTTCCTGACGACGACGAGCGAGACGGTCTGGGACGCGACGCTCCAGCAGCTCGTCGAGCTCGTCCGCGGGCACCGCACGACGCTCGTCTTCTGCCAGAGCCGGCGCTCGGCGGAGCGGATCGCACGCGACCTCAACGACCGCATCGACGACGGGCGCGTCGCGGCCCACCACGGCTCGCTCTCGCGGCGCGCGCGCCTGGAGGCCGAGAACCGGCTGAAGGACGGCGAGCTGCGGGCGCTGGTCGCGACCTCCTCGCTCGAGCTCGGCATCGACATCGGGGCGCTGGACCTCGTCGTCCAGCTCCAGTCGCCGCGCAACATCGCGGCGGCGCTCCAGCGCGTCGGCCGCGCGGGCCACGCGCTCGCGCGGGTCTCGAAGGGCCGGATCGTCGTGACCAAGGGCGAGGAGCTGCTCGAGGCCGCGGCGGTCGTCCGCTCGATCCGCGAGCGGCAGCTCGACCGCGTCCAGATGCCCGAGGCGCCGCTCGACGTCCTGGCCCAGCAGGTCGTCGCCGCGGTGGCCGCCGAGTCGCTGCCGCTCGACGTCCTCTACGCGCGCTTCGTCAACGCCACGCCCTACCGGAGCCTCTCCCGCGAGGACTTCGTCGCGGTCGTCCGCGCCCTCACCGAGCCGCTCCCCGCCGAGGTGAAGGGCGTCGCGCCGCGGATCCTCTGGGACCGCGTCAACGACCGCCTGCACGCGCGCCGCGGGAGCCGCTTCCTCGCCCTCACCTCCGGCGGCACCATCCCGGACGCCGGGCTCTTCGACGTGTTCGTGGCCGACACCGACCTGAAGGTCGGCACGCTCGACGAGGAGTTCGTCACCGAGAGCCTGCCCGGCGACGTGTTCCTGCTGGGCTCGCACGCCTGGAAGATCGCCAAGGTCCAGGGCGGCCGGGTCCTCGTCGAGGACGCCCAGGGCATGTCGCCGACGATCCCGTTCTGGCGCGGCGAGCACCCGTCGCGCTCGTTCGAGCTCGGCCTGGCGGTGGGCCGGCTGCGCCGCGACGCCGCCGATCGATTGGATGCCCCCGACTTCGCCGAGTGGGCGGAGCGCGAGTGCGGGCTCGACACGCGCGCGGCAGCGGCGATGCGCCACTGGCTCGTGAAGGCCGGCGAGGTGCTGGACGGCGTGCCGGACGACCGGGGCATCGTCGTCGAGTCGTTCGCCGACGAGATGGGCGGCCGCCACGCGATGATCCACTCGGTCTTCGGGATGCGCGTGAACGGCGCCTGGGGCATGGCGCTCCGCGAGAAGGTGCGCCGGACGCTCGGGCTCCAGGCGGAGGCGAGCCACGTGGACGACGGGATCCTCCTGTCGTTCGCGCCGGGCCAGGTCCCGCCCTCGCCCGAGCGTCTGGTGAGGCTCGTCGCCCCCGAGGAGGTGCAGGCGCTCCTCGGCCGCGCCCTCATCGGTTCGCCGCTCTTCACCACGCGCTTCCGCCACGCGGCGGTGCGCGCGCTCTTCATCCCGCGCATGATGCGCGGCCAGCGGACGCCCGCGTACCTCCAGCGGCTCAAGGCCGACGCCCTCATGGAGGCGGTCGGCGGGCAGCCCGAGTTCCCCATCGTCGCCGAGACGCTGCGCGAGTGCTTCCACGACGCCTTCGACGTGCCCCGGCTCACGCGGCTCCTCGAGCGCCTGCACGACGGGGAGATGTGGACGCGCCACGTGGACACGCCGCTGCCCTCGCCCTTCGTCTACCCCCTGCTCCTCGCGTGGGACTGGGCCTACCTCGACGCGGGCCACGCCGAGGAGCGGCGGAGCGACACCGTGACGATGCGGAAGGCGTGGAGCGTGGGCGCGGGCCCGCTCCGGCCCGAGCTCGCCGCCGCGGTCGAGGCGGAGCTCCAGAAGACCGCGCCCGAGCGCCGTGCGCGCGACGCGAACGAGCTGGCGGCGATCCTCGACGACCTCGGCGACCTCACGCTCGAGGAGATCGCCGACCGATGCCTCGGCGACGCGGCGGCACTGCTCGCGCCGCTCCAGGACGAGCACCGGGTCGTCGCCGTCGAGTTCGCGAGCGGGCGCCGCGCGTGGATCCCCGCGACGGACGCGCCGCTCTACCAGGCGCTCGGGGGCGACGAGGGGCTCGAGCGCGTGGCCCTGCGTCTCCTCAGGACGCGTGGCCCCCTGACCCCGGCGTGGGTGGCCGAGCGTTACGGCCTGGCGGTGCCCGACGTCGAGCAAGCGCTCGAGCGGCTCGCCGCGCGCGGCGTCGTGCGCCGGGGCGAATTCCTCGACGGCGCGCCGGCGCCCCAGTACGTCCACATCGCGGTGCTCGACGAGATCCAGCGCCGCCAGGTCCACGCGCGCCGCGTCCCGCGCGCCGTCGTCCCGGCCGAGCGCTTCTCGGCGTTCCTCCTCAGGCGCCACCACCTCCACCCCGACCATCGCCTCACCGGGCCGCCCGGCGTCCTGGCCGCGCTCGAGCTCCTCCAGGGCGAGGACTTTCCCGTGCGCGTCTGGGAGGAGGAGCTGCTGCCCGCGCGGGTGGAAGCGTACGAGCGCGAGTGGCTCGACAGGCTCGGCCTCGCGGGCGAGATCGTCTGGACGCCGTTCGAGCGGAGGCCGGGCCGCGTCGGTGTCGCGCTCCGTGAGAACGCGGGCTGGCTCCGCGAGGGCGCGGCGGCGGCGCCGGAGATCGACGCGCGCACGAAGAACGTCCTGCTCCACCTCCAGCTGCGCGGCGCCTCGTTCGCCCAGGACCTGACGCGCGCCGCGGGCTTGACGGCGCCCGAGATGCTCACGGCGCTCTGGGAGCTCTTCTGGGCCGGGCTCGTCACCCCCGACACGTTCAGCGCGATCCTCGCGGGCACGGCGCCCCCGCGCCGCACGGGCGCGGCCGCACCCGGGGCCGGCCGCCGCCGCCGGCGCGGCGCGGCGCGCGGCGTCCGCGCGCCGCTGCCGATCGTCGGCCGCTGGAGCGCCCTGGCGGAGGACGAGCGCCTGTCGCCCGACGAGCGCCTCGAGGCGCGCGCCCAGCTCCTCCTCGCGCGGTACGGCGTGCTCGCGCGCGAGCTCGCCCAGGGTGACTGGTCGGCGCTGCGGCACACGTTGCTCAGGATGGAGTACGGCGGGGAGGTCGTGCGCGGCTACTTCGTCGAGGGTCTCTCGGGCGAGCAGTACGCCCTCGCCGAGGCGCTCCGTGATCTCGACGCGCCCGCCCGCCGCGCCGAGCCTCACGTGCTCGCCAACATCGTGGACCCGGCGAACCTCTGGGGGCGCGTCTTCGCTCTCACGCGGCGCGACGGCGCGCGCGTCACTGCGCCGCGCGTGCCGGCGAACTGGCTGGTCTTCCGCCAGGGGCGCCCGATCTTGTTGTCCGAGGGCCAGGGGCGCGAGCTCACGCCGCTCGCCGGCTGGGAGGACGTTGACCTTCCCGGCGCGATCGGCGCGCTCCAGGCGCTCGTCGAGCGGCCGCTGACGCTCCGCCCGGTCCGGAGGCTCGAGGTCACGACGTGGGATGGCCGCCCGGTTCGCGACACCGAGGCGTTCGCCGGCTTCGCCCGCGCGGGCTTCACGGTCGACGGCGGGCGGCTCAGCTGGGACGGTTACCCCGGTCCTCGCCGGTAGGCGCCGGGGCGCGGGGTAACGTCGGCTACGGAGCCTGACGCGGCGGCTCGGGACGCTCGTCTCGCTTGGCCTTGAGCCTCGTGATCAGCTCCTCGAACGACGCGCGCGAGATGATCGCGTTGAACTGGGTGCGGTAGTTGGCGACGAGGCTCACGCCCTCGATGTGCACGTCGTAGGCGCGCCAGCGCTCGCCCTGCGCAGACATCTTGTAGTCCACGGGCACCTCGGTGCCCTGCCGCGTGACGATCCGCGTGCGCACCGTCACGAGATCTCCGTCCGCGCTCTCGCCGGTGTAGAGGATGCGCTCGCCCGTGTAGCCCTCGATCTTGGCGATGTAGGAGCGCTCGAGGAGATCGCCGAAGAGCCGGATGAACTCGTCGCGCTCGGCCGGCGTGCGCGCCGGCCAGTGACGGCCGAGCGCGCGCTGCGAGATCGCGGCGAAGTCGAAGATCTGGTTGGCGATCGCCCGGATGGCGGCGCGGCGCTCGGCCGACCGGCGGTCCTTCCGGAGCTCGGGGTCCTCGAGCACCTTCAGCACGTGATCCACGCTCTGGTGGAGCTGATCGGTGGCGGGCCCGGCCCACGCGCCGCCGGCCGGGAGGAGCGCGACGAGCGTGGCGAGCACGGCGAGCGTGCGGCGCCAGGTCATAGTATGGTCATAAGCTACCATGGGCGACCGGCTCCGGGACAAGACCGCGATCGTCACGGGCGCGGGCTCGCGCGGCCCGGGCCTCGGCAACGGCAAGGCGGCGGCCATCCTGTTCGCGCGTGAGGGCGCGCGCGTCCTCTGCGTCGACCAGATCGGCGAACGGGCGCAAGAGACGGCCGGGCTGATCCGCGGCGAGGGCCGCGAGGCCGTGGCGCTCGCCGCCGACGTGACGCGCGCCCACGACTGCGCGGCGATGGTCGCCGAGGCCGAGAAGCGCTGGGGAGGCCTCGACATCCTCCACAACAACGTCGGCATCGAGTCGCGCAAGGACCTCCTCGAGACCCGCGAGGACGAGTGGGATCAGGTGATGGCGGTAGACCTCAAGTCCATGTTCCTCGCGACCCGCGCCGCGGTGCCGGCGATGGTGAAGCGCGGCGGCGGCGCCGTCGTCTGCGTCTCGTCGATCGCCGGCTTCCGCGGTCACGGCCGCACGGCGTACGCCACGGCGAAGGCCGGCGTCATCGGCTTCGTCCGCTCGGTCGCGGTGCAGCTCGGCCCGAAGGGCATCCGCGTGAACGCGATTGCCCCGGGCGCCGTCTGGACGCCGATGGTCGAGAGCCTGGGTCCCGAGGCGCGCGAGCGCCGCCGCCTCGCGAACGCCCTCGGCACCGAGGGCACCGCGTGGGACGTCGCCTGGGGCGCGGTCTATCTCACGAGCGACGAGGCGCGCTGGGTCACGGGCCAGACGCTCGTCATCGACGGCGGCATCACGATCACGACGCGCGAGGGCTCGCTCGGCGCCTCCCGGTGAGGAGTCACTCCCTGAGACACGGGTCTCGCAGGGCGCGCCTCACCGCCCGCCTTCTTCCAGGGTCGCTCCTCGCGCTGCTTCTCGTCGCGGCGGCGGGGTGCGCGCGGACGTCCGAGATCGAGTGGGAGAGCCCGATCGGGCGGACCCAGCCCCTGGCCGGGAGGATCTGGGACGTCGGGGCGGCCGCCTTCGTCGAGCCGCGGACGCTCGTCGAGCGGCTCGCGGCGAGCCGCTGGGTGCTCCTCGGCGAGCGCCACGACAATCCCGACCACCACGCGCTCCAGGCGCGGCTCGTGCGCGAGCTGGCGGCCAAGGGCCGCCGCCCCGCCGTGGGCTTCGAGATGTTCTCGACCGACGACGCGCCGGCGATCGCACGCTACCTCGTCGGCTCGAAGAACGCCGCCGGCCTGGGCGCGGCGGTCGGCTGGCAGCGGTCGGGCTGGCCCGACTGGCGCCTCTACGAGCCGATCGCCCAGGCGGCGCTCGACGCGGGCCTGCCGATCGTCGCGACCAATCTCTCCCGCGCCGCGACCGAGGCGCTGCGGCGGAACGGGCTCGGCGGCCTCGGTCCCGTGATGCTGAGGCAGCTCAAGCTCGACGCGCCGCCGCCCGCCGTCCGTGCGTCGATGGCGGGGGTGATCCGCGAGGCGCACTGCGGCCAGACGCCGGACGCCGCGCTCGACCGGCTGGTGGACGTCCAGTGGGCGCGCGACGCGCGCATCGCCGAAGCGCTCGCGCGCGCCGGCCGGCGTGACGGGGCGGTGCTGATCGCGGGCGCGGGCCACGTGCGCCGCGACCTCGGGGTGCCGGTTCACCTCGAGCGGCACGCGCCCGGCACGACGATCGCCGCCGTGGCGCTCCTCGAGGTCGAGGCGGGCGCGACGGCGCCGACGGACTACGCCGCGCGGCACGGTGGCGCCCTGCCCTTCGACTACGTGTGGTTCACGCCGCGGATCGACGACGTGGACCCGTGCGCAAAGTTCGAGAAGTCGCTGGAGGAGCTCAGGAAGTCGACGCAGGAGCCGGGACAGCCGTGAAGATCGTGGCGAAACGCGTGTACGACCCGCCGGCGCGGGCCGACGGCGCGCGCGTCCTCGTCATGCGTCTCTGGCCGCGCGGGATCCGCAAGGAGCGCGTGGACCTCTGGCTCAAGGAGCTCGGCCCCGTCGTGCCCCTGCTCCGCGCGTTCCGCGGCGGCCGGATCGGCTGGGCGGAATACCGCCGCCGCTACCTCGTGGGCCTCGAGCGCCCGGAGGCCCGGGAGGCGCTCGCCGCGGCGCGCGCGCTCGCGCGCCGCGGGCGGGTGACGCTGCTCTGCGGCTGTCCCGACGAGGCGCGGTGCCACCGCTCGCTGCTCCGGGACTATCTGCTAGACTGAGCCGCGTGGCGCGCGCGCTGGCGCTCGTTCTGGGTCTCGCGTGGCTCCTCGGCGCGGCGCCGGCCGGCGCCGAGCACGAGGTTTATTACCGGTACCTCGTGCTCGGCTTCGTGAAGGACGCGCGCGGCCGGCCCGTGGCCGGCCGGCAGGTCGAGTTGGTGCGCGACAAGACGGGGTTCTTGTACCTCGCCGAGACGGACGCGAAGGGCTTCTACCTCATCGTCGCGCGCCTCGGCGACGAGAGCGCGGGCGAAGGGCTCACGCTGACGCTCGGCGGGACGCCGTGGAGGCTCACGGCGCGGTTCGATCCGACGAACCACACCGACGACCGGGGCACTCGCGTGGACCTGGAAGGCGCGCGGTTGGTCGAGCGGCCGTCCTGGTTCCGCTCGACGCTGGCGGCGACGCTCGGGCGCTGACGGAAGGCAGGCGGAGAGAAAGGTGGACCTGCGATGACGAAAGCGGCGAAGTCCATGAAGGCCTACGTGCTGATCGAGACGGCTCCGGGCAAGACGAAGTCCGTCAAGAAGGAGCTGACGGGGATCGCGGGCGGCCAGTCCACCGTGATCGCCCTCGACGCGGTCACCGGTCCCTTCGACTTCATCGCCGTCGTCGAGGGCCCCACGCTCGACTCGGTCGGGCGGCTCGTCACCGACGCCATCGGGGCGATCGACGGCGTGACGCGCACGACGACGTGCCTGGCGGTGTCGCTGGCCTGATCGGGTCGCCATGCGCGTGCTCGTGATCGGCGGCACCGAGTTCATCAGCCTGCACCTGGTGCGCGCGCTCCAACGCGACGGTCACGAGGTGTGCGTCCTGAACCGCGGCCGCAACCCGGCGCGCCTCCCCGCAGGCGTCCGGACGCTCGTCTGCGACCGCAAGGACCACGCGGCGCTCCGCGCGCGGCTCGCGGGCGAGCGCGTGGACGGGCTGATGGACATCGCCTACGCTCCCACGACGGGCGCCGACGTCGAGGCGCTCCTCGACGCCCTCCACGGGCGCGTCGGCCACGCCGTCTTCGTGTCGACGGGCCGCGTCCACGACCACGCGCTCCCCATCCCCTACCACGAGGACACGCCGCGGAGCCTCTACTGGGGCGAGTACGCGAAGAACAAGATCGAGGGCGAGGACGCCTGCCTGCGGCGCCATCGCGAGCGCGGGCTCCCGGTCACGATCGTCCGGCCGACGCACGTCTACGGTCCGCTGAACACGCGGAACAACGAGACGTTCTTCTTCGACCGCCTCGTGCGCGGCCGGCCCGTCCTGGTGCCGGGGGCCGGCGGCTGGCTCCGCCAGTTCGGCCACGTCGAGGACCTCGCCGACGCGATGGCGCGCATGCTCGGCGCGCCGGCGGCCTTCGGCCGCGCCTATAACGTGAGCGGCGAGGAGGCGATCACCCAGGTCGGCTTCATCGAGCTGATCGCCGACGTGATCAAGCGCCCGCTCACGCTGGTCCACGTCGAGACGCCGCGCGGCGGGACGCCCGTGCCCTTCGGCCAGAACCTCGTCTACGACTGCCACGCGGTCTACACGACGACGCGGATCCGCGCGGAGCTCGGGATCCGGCCCCGCTACGCGCTCGCCGCCGGGATCGCGCAGACCTTCGAGTGGTACCTGCGCGAGGGCCTGGACCGCCGCGAGCTCGACTTCGCGGCCGAAGACGCGTTCCTCCGGTGACGCGCCCGACGATCCTCGTCTACCACGGCGACCCGAAGTACGCCGGGCTCGTCCGCGTCCCGAAGGGCCGGGCGGTCGTGCGCGCCGCGGCGACGCCCTCCGAGGCCGCCGAGCTGGCCGGCGACGCCGAGATCCTCTACGCCTGGAAGTTCCCGCAGCACCTCTACGCGCGGGCGCCCAAGCTCCGGTGGCTCCAGGTGATGGGCGCCGGCGTGGACTGGGCGCTCGGCCCGGAGGTGCCGCCCCGCGTCGTCGTCACGCGCGCCCCGGGTATCTTCGGGCCGTGGATGGCCGAGTACGTCGTCGGCTGGTGCGCGTGGGTCACCCAGCGCATGGAGACGTACCGCGAGGCCCAGCACCAGCGCCGCTGGCTCGACCACGTCCTGCCCGACCGCCTGCTCGGCAAGACGCTCGCGATCGTGGGCCTGGGCGACATCGGCCGCGCCGTCGCGCGCGCGGCGCGCGCCCTCGGCATGCGCGTCGTCGGCGTGAGCCGCTCGGGCCGGCCCGTGCGCGAGGCCGAGCGCGTCTTCCGGGTCGGGCAGCTCGCGCTCGCCCTCCGCGACGCCGACTTCGTCGTCGTCCTCGTGCCGCTGACGCCCGAGACGACGGGACTCGTCGGGGCCGACGCCCTCGCCGCGATGAAGTCGACCGCCTGGCTCGTCAACATCGCGCGCGGCGCGGTCGTGAACGAGACGGCGCTCGCCGAGGCGCTCGAGCAGCGGCGCATCGCGGGCGCCGTCCTCGACGTGTTCGCCACCGAGCCGCTGCCCCCGCACCACCCGCTCTGGCGGATGGACAACGTCGTCATCACGCCGCACATCTCGGGACCCAGCACGCCCGAGGAGATCGCGCCCGTCTTCAACGACAACCTGGCGCGCTACCTCGCGGGCAAACCGCTCCGCCACGTCGTGGACAGAAAGCGAGGCTACTGACCGTGCCCTCACGCCGCAGCGAGATCACGATGTCCGAGAAGGAGCTGGAGCGCTTCCTCGACGAGGAGCGCGTGCTCACGGTCGCGAGCCTCGGCTCGAACGGCCGCCCGCACCTCATGCCCCTCTGGTACATCCGGGACGGCCTGGTGCTCTCCGCCTGGACCTTCGGGAAGTCGCAGAAGGTCAAGAACCTCGAGCGCGACCCGCGCGCGACCGTCCAGGTCGAGGCCGGGCGTGACCGCTACGAGCAGCTCCGCGGCGCCATGCTCGAATGCGACGTGACGATCGAGCGCGACCCCCAGAAGGTCACGGACGTCGGCCTCCGCCTGATGGCGCGCTACGCCGGCGCCGACCCGCCGCCCGAGGCGCGCGCCCAGGTGCTCCAGCAGGCGCAGAAGCGCGTCGCCCTCCGCTTCAGGCCGACCCGCATCGTCTCCTGGGACCACCGCAAGCTCGCCGGCGCCTACTGAGCGACACCGCCGTCGGGTTGACGATCCTCCCGTCCGGCGCTAGGCTGCGTGCCACGAACCTCGAGGTGACGAGCCGATGAGCCTGAGCAGCATCCGCGGACCTCCCTGACGGCGTCGTTCGCCTGTGTCCCGTCCCGCTCGAAGGACAACGTCGTCTCGCTGTGACGAGGAGGTCAGAGCGATGCCCCATTACCTGAGCGACGAGGAGCTGAAGCGGACGGCGCCGGCCGAGCTGGCGTC
The DNA here is from genome assembly GCA_035260325.1 of Candidatus Methylomirabilota bacterium. Taxonomy (NCBI): domain Bacteria; phylum Methylomirabilota (SeqCode); species Candidatus Methylomirabilota bacterium. The sequence continues at coordinate 10,925 of DATFVL010000244.1, forward strand.
GTTCCGGTCACCGATTCCCACCCAGATCGTTTCCAACGGCGAGTTCAACCCGCTGCCCCAGACCCGCGAGCAAGCGCGGGTGGAGGCCCGCATCAAGGAGCTGGCCGCGGGGCTCGGCAAGAAGCACGGCATGAGCCGGCGGCGGTTCCTGGCCAGCAGCGCGGGCATGGCGGCGGCGTTCCTCGCGATGAACGAGGTCTTCGGCCCCGTCTTCGACGTCAGCCCGGCCGAGGCCTCGAGCCCGGGCGTCGCCGATCTGCGGACGAGCGCCCTGGCCGGCCAGTTCATCATCGACGACCAGACCCACTTCGTGCGCGACGATTTCAAGCAGGACGGGCTCCTCGACCTGGCGAAGTACGCCAGGCAGCACTGGAACCCCGCCCTCGTCGGCGAGAACGACCTCGCGCGCTACAAGTTCGAGAACTACGTCAAGGAGATCTTCGTGGACAGCGACACGAAGATCGCGCTCCTCTCGGGGGCGCCGTTCGACGACCGGACGTGGGACCTCCTGAGCAACGACCAGATCGCGATGGCGCGCGCGGCCATCAACAAGATCGCGGGCTCGCGCCGCCTGCTGGGCCACACGGTGTTCACGCCGAAGCGCGCGGGCTGGATGGACGAGGTCGATCGCGCCATCAGCGTCCTCAAGCCGGACAGCTGGAAGGGCTACACGATCGGCGACCCGCTCTTCCCCTCGAAGCTCGGCTCGTACTGGCGCCTCGACGACCAGAAGCTCATGTACCCGTTCTACGAGAAGATCGTGAAGGCCGGGATCACGACCGTGTGCATTCACAAGGGGCTCCTGCCGCTGGATTACGAGAAGTCGTGGCCCGGCGTGTGGGAGTACAACACGGTCTGGGACGTCGGTCAGGCGGCGAAGGACTGGCCGCGGATCAACTTCGTCATCTACCACTCGGCGCTCCGGGCCTTCCTCGAATCGCCCGGCGCGTCGCTCGCCGAGTTCGATCAGACCGGCCGCATCAAGTGGGCGACCGACCTCGCCGAGATCCCGGCGAAGCTCGGCGTGAGCAACGTCTACGGCGAGATCGGGACGTCGTTCGCCAACTCCGCGGTCGCCAACCCGCGGTTCGCCGCGGCCCTCCTCGGCACCCTCGTGCGCGGACTCGGCGCCGACCGCGTCGTCTGGGGCTCGGACTCGCTGTGGTACGGCTCGCCCCAGTGGCAGATCGAGGCGCTGCGCCGGCTCGAGATCCCCGGCGACATGCAGAGGAAGCACGGGTTCGCCCCGCTGGGTCCGGCCGACGGGATCGTGAAGAGCGCGATCTTCGCGGGGAACTCCGCGCGGCTTTACGGGGTCGACGTGAGGGCGGCGCAGGGTGCGATTCCCCGGGACAAGGTCGCGGCGATCAAGGCGGAGTACGTTGCGATGGGTGGCATGCGCAGCAACGCCCGGTACGGCTACGTGCACCGGGCGAGGGCGTAACGGAGACCGGAACGGGACCAGGGCGGGGCCATCCCGCCCTGGGTCCTCGATCTCCCCTAGCGCGCCAGCTCCTGGAGCTCCGGGATCACCCACAGCGGCTTGTCGCCGGCGGCGACCCGCTGGATGTTGTCGAACGCGTTGCGGAACGCGCGGCTCCAGTTCTCCCACGTCGGCCCCGCCATGTGCGGCGTGAGCGTGACGTTCTCGAGCTTGAAGAGCGGGTGGTCCTTAGCCGGCGGCTCCTCGAGCAGGACGTCGAGCCCGGCGGCGAGGATCTGTCCCGACGTGAGCGCCCCGTGGAGGGCCTTCTCGTCCACGACGGGGCCGCGGCACGTGTTGATGAACACGGCGCTCGGCTTCATCATCGCGAACTGGTCGCGGCCCATCATGCCGCGCGTCCGGTCGGTCAGCGGGACGTGCAGGCTCACGACGTCGGACGTGCGGAGGAGCTCCGGGAGGAGCGCGAACCGGACGCCGAGCGCGTCCTCCTGGTCTTCGCGGAGCCGCACGATGTCGTAGTACCGGACCTGCATGTCGAAGGCCTGGGCCCGGCGCGCCACCTTCTTGCCGATGTTGCCGAGGCCCACGATGCCGAGGGTCTTGCCGTGGAGCTCGAAGAGACGCGGCGACGAGAAGTCTCCCACCCGCCACTTGCCCGCCGCGACGTTATTGTGGTGCCAGACGAGCTTCTTGGCGACCGCGAGCATGAGCATGATCGTGTGCTCGGCGACCGCGATCGAGTTGGCGCCGCCGTTGTTGCAGACGGGCACCTTCGCCTTCCGGGCGGCCTCGATGTCCACGCGGTCGTAGCCGGCGCTGACGAGCTGGACCAGCTTGAGCCGGGGCGACGCGCGGTAGAAGTCGTTGCCGAGGTTCGTGCGGGCGAACCCCACGAGAAACTCCGCGTCCTCCATGGCGTCGAAGAACTCGGGCAGCGTCTGGTCCACGGCCTGGAGCTGATAGCCCGCCGGCAAGAGCGAGCGGGCCGTCTCGACCAGCGGCGCGGGGAGCTTGGGTGAGAGAACGATCTTGATTGCCACGGGCGCTCCTTTGGTGGAAGATTTCAAGCCGACATGAAGATTCTATATACACCCGTTCTGATCGTTCCGTCGCTCGAACCCGCGGACCGCGCCCGGATCCTCGAGGCGGCCGGTCCCGGGGCCGCCCTGGTCGGCGCGAAGGACGCCGCCGCCCAGCGCCGCGAGATCGTCGACACGGACATCCTGTTCGGCCGCGTCGCGCCGGAGATCTACGTCCTCAACCGCCGTCTCAGGTACTACCACTCGATCGGCGCCGGCGTGGACGCGGTCCTCTGCCCGGAGCTGATCGAGAGCGACGTCCCCCTGGCGAGCGAGAAAGGGGGCGTCGGCATCCACCTGGCGGAGCACGCCTTCGCGCTCCTCCTCGGCCTGACCCGCGGCGTCCACACGGCCCTCCGGCGGCCCGACTACTCGCTGCGGGAGCCGATCAGGCACGAGCAGCGCGAGCTCTACGAGCTCACGCTGGGGATCGTCGGCCTCGGCGGCACGGGACGCGCGGTCGCGCGCCGGGCGCTCGGCTTCGGCATGCGCGTGCTCGCGGTGGACATCGAGGACGTGCCCCCCGAGCCCGGCGTCGAGGCCGTCTGGAAGCCCGACCGCCTCGGGGAGCTCCTCGGCCTCTCCGACGTCGTCGTGATCGGCCTGCCGCTCACGAAGGCGACCCATCACCTCTTCACGCGCGACCTCTTCCGCCGGATGAAGCCGAGCGCGATCCTCATCAACGTCACGCGGGGCGCGATCGTCTACGGCGACGACCTGGTCGCCGCGCTGAAGGACGGGCTCATCTGGGGCGCGGGGCTCGACGTGACCGACCCGGAGCCGCTCCCGCCCGGCCACCCGCTCTGGACGCACCCCCGCGTGATCGTCACGCCGCACACCGCGGGCGGCTCGCCGCGGCGCGCGGGGCGCGTGATCGACACCTTCTGCGAGAACCTCCGGCGGCTGCGCGACGGCCGGCCGCTCCTGGCCCTGATCGACAAACACAAGGGGTATTGACCATGAAGGGCGTCGTCTTCCTCGGCAACCGGAAACTCGAGCTGCGCGAGTTCCCCGACCCGACGCCGGGGCCGGGAGAGGTCGTGCTCGCGATCAAGGCGTCGGGCATGTGCGGGAGCGACCTCCACCCCTACCGCGCCGCGGGCAACGCCGCGGCGGCGCTCGGCCTCGGCGGCCAGGGCGGGCCCGTCATCGCGGGCCACGAGCCCTGCGGCGTCGTCGCCGCGCGCGGGCCCGGCGTCGCCCCCGAGGAGGCGCCGGAGGGCCAGCGCGTGATGAACCACCACTACAAGGGCTGCGGCCTCTGCAAGCACTGCCGCGCCGGCTGGTCGCAGCTCTGCCGGAGCGGGATCGTCGTCTACGGGATGACGGGCCACGGCGGGCACGCGTCCTACATGAAGATCCCCGCGCGCACGCTCGTGCCCCTGCCCGACGAGCTCTCGTTCGAGGAGGGCGCGGCGATCTCGTGCGGCACGGGCACGGCCTACGGCGCGTTGAAGCGCCTCGACGTCTCGGGGCGCGACACGCTCGCGGTCTTCGGCCAGGGGCCCGTGGGGCTCTCCGCGACGCTGCTCGGCAAGGCGATGGGCGCGCGCGTCATCGCGGTGGACATCGCCCCCGAGCGTCTCAAGCTCGCGACCGAGTTCGGCGCCGACGCGACCGTGAACGCGAAGGCGGTCGATCCCGTCAAGGCGATCCGCGAGCTCACCCGCGGCGAGGGCGTCGAGACCGCGATGGACTGCACCGGCAACCCGGACGCGCGTGTGGCCGCCGTGCGGTGCGCGGCGACGTGGGGGCGCGTCGCGTTCGTCGGCGAGGGCAACACGACCACGTTCGACATCAGCCAGGACATGATCCGGAGGCAGCTCACGATCCACGCCTCGTGGACCTTCTCGAGCGTCGGCCAGGGCGAGTGCGCCCGCTTCATCGCGGACCGCCGCATCCCGCTCGCGAAGCTCATCACGCATCGCTTCACGCTCGAGCAGGCGGACGAGGCCTACCGCCTCTTCGACACGCAGACCACCGGCAAGGGGGTATTCGCACCATGACGACGCACAATCGGCGCAAGTTCCTCACGTCCGCCGCCGGCACGGTCGTCGCCGCGGGGCTCGCGGGCCGGGCCGCCACGGCGCTGGCCCAGGCGACGGCCAGGAAGATCAAACCCGCCGCGACCGACGTGCTCCTGGTCGTTGACGTCCAGAACTGCTTCGTCCCGGGCGGCACGTTGCCCGTCAAGGAGGGGGATCAGATCGTCCCGCTGATCAACCGGATCGCGGCGGCCTTCCAGCACGTGGTCCTCACGCAGGACTGGCACACGCCGGGCCACGCCTCGTTCGCGTCCCAGTACCCCGGGAAGAAGCCCTTCGAGACGATCAGCCTCGCGTACGGCACTCAGGTGCTCTGGCCTGACCACTGCGTGCAGGGCACGCCGGACTCCGACCTCCACAAGGACCTGAAGATCCCCCACGCCGAGCTGATCATCCGGAAGGGCTACCGGAAGCAGATCGACTCGTACTCGGCCTTCTTCGAGGCGGATGGCAAGACGCCGACGGGTCTCGTCGGCTACCTCCGCGAGCGCGGCCTCACGCGGGTGTTCCTCACGGGCCTCGCCACGGACTTCTGCGTCGCGTGGTCGGCGTTGGACGCGCGCAAGGCTGGTTTCGAGGCTCTCGTCATCGAAGACGCGACGCGCGGCATCGACGCCGGAGGGTCGCTCGCGAAGGCGTGGCAGGACATGCTCGGCGCGGGCGTCAAGCGCATCCAGTCCACGGACCTCGACATCTGACCGTCTGGGGGCTCGTCGCGTGACGCAGACCTCCGCGTGCTGATCCGCGGCGGGACGGTCATCGACTCCGCGCAGAACCTGCACGCCGTGCGCGACGTCAGGATCCGCGGCCGCAGCGTGGCGGCGCTCGGCGACGGCCTGGCGCCGGCCCCGGGCGAGGAGGTCGTGGACGCGCGCGGGCTCCTCGTCGTCCCCGGGCTCATCGACCTCCACGTCCACGTCTTCTACGGCGCCTCCCACTACGGCATCGAGCCCGATCCCCACTGTCTCGCGACCGGGACGACGACCGTCGTGGACGCGGGCTCGGCGGGCGCCCTCACCTTCGCCGCCTTCCGCAAGTACGTCATCGAGGTGTCGCAGACGCGGATCCTCCCGTTCCTCAACATCGGCGCGACCGGGATGCTCAGCGCCGAGGTGGGCGAGCTGGAGGAGATCCGCTTCATCGACATGACGAAGGCGCTTCAGACGATCGAGGCCCATCGCGACCTGATCCGCGGCGTGAAGGTGCGCCTCTCGCGGCAGCAGGCGGGCGCCAACGCCCGGATCGGGCTCACGATCGCCCTCGAGACCGCCGCGGCGGCACGGCTCCCGCTCATGGTCCACGTCGGCGACACGCCGATCAGCCTCGACGAGATCCTGCGCGAGCTGCGTCCGGGCGACGTTCTCACCCACTGCTTCCACGGCCGCGCGGAGGGCGTCCTCGACGAGCGCGGCCGCGTGCGCGCAGAGGCGCGGCGCGCGGTCGGCCGCGGGGTCGGCTTCGACGTCGGCCACGGCGTGGGGAGCTTCAGCTTCGCCGTCGCGCGGAAGGCGCTCGCCCAGGATCTCCGGCCGGCCACGATCTCGAGCGACCTCCACGTCTACAACGTCCACGGCCCCGTCTTCGACCTCGCCACGACCATGTCGAAGTTCCTCGCGCTCGGCCTCTCCCTCGACGAGGTCGTCGCCATGACGACCGCGGCGCCGGCGCGCGCGCTCGGCGCCCTCGGCGAGCTGGGAACGCTGGCCCCGGGCGCGGCCGGCGACGCGACGCTCCTCCGGCTCGACGAGGGCGAGTTCGGCCTCGCCGACGCGAAGGGCGAGACGCTCACGGC
>DATFVL010000245.1 GCA_035260325.1 Candidatus Methylomirabilota bacterium
GCCGAGCCAGTCCTCGGGGACGTCGGCGGCGCCGAGCGGCCGCGCACGGCCGCGGACGTGAGAGACACGCCCGCCCGTCTCGTAGCGGTGCTCGAAGCGGGTCGTCGCCTCCGCCGACACGCTCACGACCTCGATCCGCGACGGGATGACGTCGAGGGGAAAGTCGGCGGCGTGGCTCGTGAGGAGCCCCACCGAGAGGCCGAGACGGTGGGCGGTGACCGCCGCGTAGAGGGCGGCGCCGCCGGGCCGCGTCGCGTCGCCCACCCGGTCGAGCGTGACGTGGCCGATCACGACGAAGTCCGGCACGGTCATTGTACCGGGGTCCGCGAGGCCGGCTCGAACCGTAGGTGGCCTGAGAGAGATGCGCGGGGCGTCATTGTAACGGGGTCCGCGAGGCCGGGGACACTCGGTGGATGGCCTGACACAGATGCGGGCCGGCTGCGTTCCACATGGCGCGATTCATTCCAGCGAGGGCGTCAGAGCATCGTGAGGCCGCCGGACACGGAGAGGGTCTGGCCGGTGATGAACCCCGCGTCGTCGGAAGCGAGGAAGACGACGGCGGGCGCCACGTCCTCGGGCGTACCGAGGCGGCCCCACGGGATCACCCGCGTGAGGCTCTCGGCGAGCTTCGGGCTGACCTTCGCGAACTCGTTCCGGAAGAGCGGCGTGTCGGACGGGCCGGGGCAGACGCAGTTCACGTTGATCCGGTGGCGCGCCACCTCCCGCGCGATCGTCTTGGTGAAGGCGATGATCCCGCCCTTCGCGGCGGAGTACACCGCCTCGCCGGTCGAGCCGACACGGCCGGCGTCCGAGGCGATCGAGACGATCTTGCCGTGCCCCTGACGGATCATGTGCGGGAGGACCGCGTGCGTGCAGGCGATCGGGCCGCGCAGGTTGAGCGCGAGGATCCGGTCCCAGAACTCGGGCGTGGTCTCGACGAAGGGCATCGGCTTGTCCCAACCCGCGTTGTTCACGAGGACTTGGACCGTTCCCCAGTTCGACACCACCTGCGCGACCATCGCCGCCACGGCGGCGGCGTCGGTCACGTCCACACGCCACGCGCGCGCCGTCCCGCCGTCCTTCTCGATCGCGCGCGCGGCCTCGGCGCCGCCCGCCTCGTTCAGGTCGGCGATCGCGACCCTCGCGCCCTCGCGCGCGAGCGCCTGGGCGATGGCCCGCCCGATGCCGCTCGCCGCGCCCGTCACGATCGCCACGCGATCGCGGAGCCTCATGGCAGGAGCTGCTTGGCGATGATCTCCCGCATGATCTCGCTCGTGCCGCCGCCGATCGAGAGGAGCCGGGCGTCGCGCGCGAAGCGCTCGATCGCGTACTCGCGCATGTAGCCGTAGCCGCCGTGGAGCTGGACACAGTCGTAGGCGACCTTCTGGACCATCTCGGCGGTGAAGAGCTTCGCCATCGAGATCTCGCTCAGCGCCTCCTCGCCGTCCCGATACTTCAGCAGCGCCGCGTACGTGAGCCGGCGCCCGGCCTCGATGAGCGTCGCCAGGTCGGCGAGCCGGTGGCGCACGACCTGCTTGTCGGCCAGCGGTCCGCCGAAGGCCTGGCGCTCGCGCACGTAGGCGAGCGTGTCCTCGAGGGCGCGCTCCGACATGGCGACCGCGTGGAGACCCGCCACCAGGCGCTCGCGCTGGAAGACGCGCATGACCTCGTAGAAGCCCACGCCCTCGCGGCCGAGCAGGTTCTCGGCGGGCACGCGCATGTCCTCGAAGGCGAGCTCGGCGGTGTCGGAGGCGCGCATTCCCATCTTCTCCAGCGTGCGGCTCACGAGGAAGCCGGGCGTTTCGCGCTCGACGAGGAACATCGAGATACCCTTGTGGCGACGGCGGTCGTCGCCCTGCTCCACTCGGGCGGCGACGAAGTAGAGGTCGGCGAGGGCGCCGTTGGTGATGAACATCTTCGAGCCGTTCAGCACGTAGTGGTCGCCGTCGCGCACCGCGCGCGTCCGGATGGCGGCGACGTCGCTCCCGCCTCCAGGCTCGGTCACCGCGACCGCGCAGAGCTTCTCGCCGCGGCAAATTCCGGGCAGGTACCTTTCCTTCAAGCGCTCGCTGCCCGTCCAGTACAGGTGGGGCGACGCCATGTCGGTGTTGACGCCCACGGCCATCGCGAACGAGCCGGAGCGCGAGCGGGCGCACTCCTCGTGGAGGACCGCCGTCGTGAGGAGGTCGGCGCCGCCGCCGCCGTACTTCTCGTCGTACTCGACGCCGAGCAGGCCGAGCGCGCCCATGCGCGGCCAGATGGATTTCGGGATCCGCCCCGCGGCCTCCCACGCCTCGATGTGGGGCGCCACGTCCCGCTCGACGAAGCTCCGCACCGTCTGGCGGAACATCGCGTGCTGCTCGTTGAAGATCTTCACCGCGGGCTCCGCGCGCCGGTCAGTCGTCGCCCCAGCGGCTCTTCACGGCGTCGCGGTCGACGCCGCCTTCGGCGGTGCGCGGCAGGGTCTCGGTGAAGGCCACGCGGCTGGGACGCTTGAAGCGGGCGATCTGTCCGCCGACGAAGTCGCCCACCTGCTGGGCGGTGTAGCGGCCGGCGGGGCGCACCTCCACGACGGCCTTCACGGCCTCGCCCCACTTGGCGTCGGGCACCCCATAGACGCACACGCCGCTGACGCCCTCCATCCGCACGATGACCGCTTCCACCTCGGCGGGATACACGTTCTCGCCGCCCGGCTTGATCAGCTCCTTCTCCGGCTTGCGCTTGACGTAGTAGAGCCAGCCGTCGGCATCGAACCGGCCCACGTCGCCCGTGTGGTGCCAGCCGCCGCGCAGCGTGTGGGCCGTCACGTCGGGCTGGCCGAAGTAACCCTGGAACACGACCGGCCCCTTGACGAGGATCTCGCCGGGCGTGCCCACCGGCACGTCGCGCTCGTAGTCGTCGACGAGGCGCACCCGGCACACGGAGATCGGCTTGCCGGCCGCGCCAGGCTTGTCGACCACCCGCTGGATGGTGACGAACCCGCTGGTCTCCGACTGACCGAAGCCCGTCCAGAACTGCGCCTGGGTCTCGGCGTGCAGCCGCTGGATGGTCGGGGGCGCATCCAGGCCCGACACGTGCTTCAAGCTCGGGAGCTTGCTGCCGAGCTTCTGCGCCGCGTCGAGCAGATTGGCCAGCACCGGAGGAAAGTCGGACACGTGCGTGACCCGGTGCTCGTCGATCAACCGCACGGCCTCCTCGGCGTCGAAGCGCGCCACCACGACGCCGGCACCGCCCGCGTGCAGGTGGGTGACGAGGTTCCCGAGCGCCGTGATGTGGAACAGGGGCAGGGCCACGAGGTACCGGTCCGCCGCGGTGAAGCCCATGGTGCCCGCGACGACGAGCGACGCGGTGATGAGGTTGGCGTGCGTCAGCACCGCGCCCCGCGGAATCACGTCCACCGCCGCGGTCGAGATCACCGCGAAGGGATCGTCGCCGGAGACGTCGGGCGCCGGGGGCGGCGCGCCCCCGCGGTACAGACTCGAAAGCGGCTGGAAGCCCGGCGCCGCGCCGTCGCCGAGCTGGTACCAGTGGGCGACGGCACGGTGCGTGCGCGGCCATTCCCCCACGACCGGCACGGTGGAGGCGTCGGCGACCAGCATCTTCGGCGCCGCGCGCTCCACCACGCGCTCCACCTCCTGGGCGGTGAGCCGCCAGTTGATGGGATACGCGATCACGCCCTGACGGGCGCAGGCGCCGTACAGATCGACGTAGGCCGCGTCGTTCTGGGCGAGGATGCAGACGCGATCGCCCTTGGCGAGGCCGAGCCCCGCGAGCCCGGCTGCCAGCGCGTCCGCGCGCGCCACGAGCTCGCGGAAGGACCACCGCCGCGGCCCCTGGATGAGCGCCGGGGCGTCGCCATGCAGCGCCGCCCCGCGCGCCAGCAAATCGTAGACCGTGAACGCTTGAACGCCCATCCCCTCAGACCGTCACTGGCCGACGATCTCCCCCTTCATCGGACCGAGGGCGGCCAGCAGCTCCTTCTTCTCGCGCTCGCCCACCTTGGCCTGGTCGAGCGCCCTGCCGAGGTTCTCCACGGTCGCGCTCCACTCGGCCTCGCTGATCCCCATCCCCTTGTGAGCGTCCTTCATGTCTCGGCCGTAGTAGGAGCAGGGACCGCCGGTCGCCTGACAGATCTGGTCGGAGAGGTTGGACTTGAGCTTCTCGACCGCCGGCGGCGCCATTCTCTTGAACCGCGCGTTGACCCGCGCGTCCGCGACCATGTTGGCGACGAAGCGGTCGACGACGACCGAGATCGCGTCCCGTCCCTTCCGCGGGATGCCGACGCCGTCGACGGCGCCGAATCGCTCGTAGAGCGTCGGCTCGGGCGCCATCGTCGCGCAGGCCGCCAGGCCCAGCGTCCCCAACAGCAGCACCCGCATGCCCCTTCCGATCACACCCTTCCGTCGCATGGAGCAGCCCTCCTTAGCTGAGCCACCGTTTTCGCCGCTTGTAGTGCTTGACGTCGCGGTACGACTTGCGCGCCCCGACCTCGGTCAGCCCCAGGTAGAATTCCTTCACGTCGGGGTTCTCACGCAACGCCGTCACCGGGCCGTCCAGCACGATCCGTCCGTTCTCCATGACGTAACCGTGTTCGGCGATCGTGAGCGCCATCGCCGCGTTCTGCTCGACCAGCAGCACCGTGAGCTTCTCCTGACGGTTGAGCCGCTGGATGATCTGGAAGATCTCCTCGACGAGGAGGGGGGCGAGCCCCAGCGAGGGCTCGTCGAGGAGCATGAGCCGCGGCCGGGCCATGAGGGCCCGGCCGATGGCCAGCATCTGCTGCTCGCCCCCCGACAGGTAGCCGGCCTTGAGCCCCTTCCGTTCGGCCAGCCGCGGAAAGTACTCGTAGACGGCGGTGAGGTCGTTGCGGATGCTGGCCAGGCCGCGTCGGGTGTGCGCGCCCGACAGGAGGTTCTCCTCCGTCGTCAGGTCGTCGAACACCCGGCGGCCTTCCATGACCTGCGTGATGCCGAGCCTGACGATCTCTTCCGGCCCGCGGTGATCGATCCGCTCGCCGGCGAACTCGACCGAGCCCGTGGTGATCTCACCCCGCTCGGGCTTGAGGAGGCCGGAGATGGCCTTGAGCGTGGTGCTCTTGCCGGCCCCGTTCGACCCGAGCAGGGTGATGATCCGTTGCTCCGGCACCTCGAGCGAGATCCCCTTGAGGACCAGGATCGCCCGGTCGTAGGCCACCTCGACGTTGTTGAGCCGGAGCACGGCAGCCGTCACTTCTTGTTGGCCGTCTTCACCATGGCCATGACTTCGTCGCGGTAGCCGCGGATCCAGTCGGTGATGGGCACCCACTCGGTGCCCTTGACCTGATACATCCGCACCCAGCCCCCGCCCTCGTGGTCCTTGGGGTTGACGGTCAAGGGCGGCAGGAACCCCTGGAGGTCGAAGTTCTTGATCGACTCGAAGCCCTTCCGCACCTTGTCGCCCGTCACCGGCAGGCCGAAGTTCTGGATGGCGAGCCGGACGCCCTCGGCGAGGATGGCGCCGTTCAGCACGCCGCGGCTGTAGTAGACGCCGCCGACGTACTTCGGCACCTCCTTGCCCTCGTCCTTGTAGACCTTCTGCATGATCTCCTGGATCACGGGCAGGCTGCGGCCGACGGAGGTGAACTGCATGCCGATGTAGCCCTGGGCCGTGTCCCAGCCCGCGGCCTCGATGTTCGCCTCCCCGGCGCCCCACACGAAGCTGACCACGCGGGACATGGGGAAGCCGGCCCGCTTCAGCTCCTTGATCGAGACCGAGGGCGCCTGGCCGAACAGATGGCCGACCACCCAGTCGGCCCTGAAGCGCCGCGTGATGTCGATCACCTGGGGCCCCATCTCGACGCCGGGCGGCGGCACCGCGAACAGCCGCAGCTCGTAGCCCTCCTTCTTCGCCACCGTCTCCATGATGGGGATGCCCTCGCGGCCGGCGGGGTTGTCGAAGTAGAGGTACGCGACCTTGGTGCCCTTCTTCGCGCCGTTGTCCCTGATGTACTTCATGGCCGCGCCCGCCTGCGACCAGTAGGAGGCGGCCATCGGGAAGATGTACGGCCAGGCCTCGCCGTCGATCGAGTCGGCGCGGCCGAAGCCCGGCGTGATGGCCGGGATCTTGTCGTCCATGTGCCGCGGCGTGAGGGCGTAGACGATCGGCGTGCCGTAGTCGAGCGTCGCCACCGTCCCGTCGCGCTTCAGCCGCTCGTAGGCCTCCACGCCCCGGTCCACCGTGTAGCCGTGCTCGATCTCGGTGTACTCGAGCTTGTGGCCCAGGACACCGCCCTTCTTGTTGACGAGCGCGATGTAGTCGGTGAGGCCGGGGCAGATCTCCACCCCGACGTTCTTGGTCGCTCCCGTGCGGTCGCACGTGCCGCCGATTCTGATCACGTCGGCGGCCATCGCCGGCAGGACGGCCAGGCCGAGCAGCAGCACCGCCGCGAGCGTTCCTGCGACCCATCCTTTGAGTCTCATGTCATCCTCCTTGGCGACCAACCCGCTCGGGTTGAACGCCCCGCACTTTTGCATCGCCACGTTCGAGCGCGGGCTTTGCCCGCGCAATCCCCTCCTGGGGGGAGCCTTGAGGGGGGCGAAGTCCCCCTCAATAGGAAAACGGCCACAGGCGGAAATACCGCCGGACGTTGCCCCACATGCGGTAGAGCCCCTCCGGCTCGATGGCCAGGAACAGGATGATCAGCGCGCCGAAGATGATCAGCCTGAGGTTGGCCAGGAAGTCGGCGATCGCCGCGTATTTGAATCCGAAGACGGCGGCCGAGCCCTCCACCACGTAGACGAGCACGATCGGCAGCAGCGTGATGAAGATCGCGCCGAAGACCGAGCCCAGCACGCTGCCAAGCCCGCCGATGATGACCATCGCCAGGTACGACACCGAGGTGGCGAGGGTGAAGTGCTCGTAGTTCGCGATCTTGAGATAGTAGGTCCAGAGCGCGCCCGCCACCCCGGCGTAGAACGAGCTGACGGCGAAGGCGAGGAGCTTGTAGCGGAAGATGTCGACCCCGATGATCTCGGCGGCGACGTCGCGGTCCCGGACGGCGATGAAGGCCCGGCCCACGCGGCTCCGCACGAGGTTCAGGGCCGCCACGTAGGCGATGACGGCAACCGGCAGCAGCATGTAGTAGCGCCGGTACTCGCTGTTGATCTGCCAGCCGAAGAAGGCCGGCGTCGGCACGTAGACGGTGGACTGCACGCCGCCGCTGATCCAGGTGCTGTGGTTGATGCACCACTCGATGATGAACTGCCCCGCCAGGGTGGCGATGGCGAGGTACAGCCCCTTGATCCGGAGCGACGGAATGCCGAAGAAGGTTCCCACGAGCGCCGCGACCGCCCCGCCCGCCGGCAGGCCGAGCCAGAAGGGCGCCCCGAGCCTCACCGTGAGGAGGGCCGCCGTGTAGGAGCCGACCATCATGAAGGCGCCGTGCCCGAGCGAGACCTGTCCGGTGTAGCCGACGAGGATGTTGAGCCCGATGGCCCCGATGGCGGCCAGGGTCATGAGGTTGACGAGCGCCATCGAGTGGCTGTCGAGAACGAGCGGGACCAGGAGCAGCGCCGCGAGCGCGCCCAGGCTCGAGTAGCGGGCCAGCGGTATCGGGTAGAGGGCCATGTCGCCCTCGTAGGTCGTCTGGTACACGCCGCACTCGCGATTGATCATCTCGCGTGTCGCTCAGACCCTTTCGATGATCTCGCGGCCGAAGAAGCCGTAGGGACGGATCATCAGCGCCACGATCATCAGGACGTAGGGCAGGAAGTCCTTGGTGCCCCCGCCGACGTAGGGATCCACGTAGCCGGCGGCCACGCTCTCGACGGCGCCGATGATGAGCCCGCCCACGACGGCGCCCGGGACGCTGTCCAGGCCGCCCAGGATCACGGCGGGAAAGACCTTGAGACCGACCAGGGCGAGCTGGGTGTCCACCCCCAGCATGCTGCCCCAGAGGACACCGCCGAGGGCGGCCGCGAGCCCGGCGATGGCCCACGAGATCGCGAAGACGACGTGGACGTTGATGCCCACCGCCATCGCCGCCTGCTGGTCGTTGGCCACCGCCCGCATGGCGATCCCCAGGCGGCTCTTCCGGAAGAACCAGGCGAAACCGACCAGGAAGACCCCGGAGACGACGGCGGCGACGACGTTGATGGGTGAAATGTAGATCTCCCAGATCACGTACGGCTCGAGGCGGACGGGGAGCGAGATGTTCTTGGTCTGGGCGCCCCAGACCATCGCCGCCGACCCCTGGAAGACCTGGGCGAGCCCGATGGTGACCATGACCACCGAGATGACGTTCTGCCCGACGAGGGGCCGGAGCACGCCCCGCTCGAGCACGAACCCCAGCACGACCATGCTGGCCAACAGGACGGGCAGAGCGACCGCCAGTGGCAGGTGATACAGGCTCAGCAACGCCGCCGCGATGTAGCCGCCGAACATCACCAGCTCGCCCTGGGCGAAGTTGACCACGCTGGTGGCCTTGTAGATCAGGACGAACCCGAGCGCCACCAGCGCGTACATCGCACCGTTCATGAGCCCGTTGACGAAGAGATCGAAGAAGAACCCCATCGGGCCGCCTACACCGCCACGGGCTCGCGGGCGCCGCCGGCCGTCCGGATGGCGAGCTCGGTCTGCATGGTCGCCTGACGGCCGTCCTGGTAGGTGATGATCGTGTGCACCGGTACCGACGGCCGGTCCGTGAAGAGTGCGTCGATGATCTCGGCGTACTTCTTGGCCACGAAGCTGCGCCGCACCTTCCGCGTGCGCGTGACCTCCTCGTCGTCGGGGTCGAGCTCCTTGTGGAGCAGGACGAACTTGCGGATGCGCGTGCTCTCCGGCAGGTCGCGGTTCACCCGCTCCACCTCCTGCCCGATGAGGTCGTAGACCTCGGGCTTCTGGGCGAGGTCCGTGTAGGTGGTATAGGCGATCTGGCGCCGCTCCGCCAGCTTCCCGACGTTCTCCATGTCGATGTTGATCATGGCCGCCACGTAGGGCCGGTCCTGACCCACCGCCACGGCCTCCTTGATGTAGGGGCTGAACTTGAGCTTGTTCTCGATGTACTGGGGCGCGAACTTGGTGCCGTCGGCGAGGGCCGTGACGTCCTTGGCGCGATCGATGACGATCAGGTGACCGTCCGCATCGAGCATGGCCGCGTCCCCGGAGTAGAGCCAGCCGTCGCGGATTGTCGCGGCGGTCGCCTCCGGGTTCTTGTAGTAGCCCGAGAACACGCACGGGCTCCGGCTGATGACCTCACCCGCCTCGGTGAGGCGGACCTCGGTGTTGGGAAACGGCTTGCCGACGGTGCCGAGCTTGATGTCGCCGTCGCGCTGGACGCAGGACACGCCGCCCGCCTCCGTCTGGCCGTACACCTGCTTGAGGTTGATCCCGAGGGCGCGGAAGAAAAGGAAGATCTCGGGCCCGAGCGGGGCGCCGCCGGTGTAGGCGTAGCGCGTGCGCCGGAAGCCCAGGTGGTCGCGGAGCGGAGCGAAGACGAGCCCCTCGCCCAGGGCGTTCCGCACCCGCAGCGGCAGCGACACCGGCTGCTTCTCCATCCGGCGCCGCGCGACCTCCTCGCCGGCGGGCATGAGCCAGCGAAAGAGCCGGCGCTTGATCCACGACGCGTCCCCCATCTTCACCTGGACCGTCGAGACGAGATTCTCCCAGATCCGGGGCGGCGCGATGACGACGTGGGGCCCGATCTCCCGGAGGTTCTCGAGGACCGTCTCGGGACGCTCGGGGCAGTTGACCGTGCAGCCGACGATGAGGGCGCCCGCGAGCGACCAGAAGGAGTCGCCGATCCAGGCCGGCGGCAGGTAGGCCAGCATCTGGTCGGTCGGAGCGTAATGCTCGATCTGGAGGATGCCCTCGATCGCGGCGGTCAAGTTCGCGTGGGAGATCATGGCGCCCTTCGGGGCGCCGGTGGTGCCGGAGGTGTAGCAGATGAGGGCCACGTCGCGCGGCTGCGTCGCCCGCACGAGCTCGTCGAACAGGCCGGGCCGTTCTTCGTCGATCCTGCGCCCTTGCTCCTCGAGCCGCTCGAGGCTCTGGAGGAGGGGGTCGTTGTAGTGGCGGAGCCCCTTGGGGTCGTCGTAGATCACCTTCTCGACCTTCGGGAGCTGCGCCTTGAGGTCGAGGATCTTGTCCACCTGCTCCTGGTCCTCGGCATAGACGAACCGGGCGTCCGCGTGATCGATGACGAACTGGATCTCGCGCGCGATGGAGTCCTGGTACACCGGGACCGGCACGCCCCCGGCCGCCTGGGCGGCGACCATCGCGGCGTACACCTCGGGCCGGTTGTCGCTGAGCAGGGCCAGCTTGTCGCCGCGCTGGAAGCCGAGGTCCACCAGGCCGAGGGTGATGGCGCGCACGTGGGCCAGATAGTCGGCCCACGTCCACTCCTGCCAGATGCCCTTCTCCTTCTCGCGGAGGGCGGGCCGGCGCGGGAACTCTCGGGCGTTCCGGAGCAGGTACTGGGGCAGCGTCAGCTCTGCCATGCCGCGCCTCCTATGCCGTCGCCTTGGTACCCAGGTAGGCCTTGACCACGAGCGGGTTCGCCTTCACCTCGGCGGGCGTTCCCTCCGCGATCTTCTCCCCGAGATCGAGCACGACGACCCGGCGGGAGATGTCCATCACGACGCCCATGTCGTGCTCGATGAGGATCATCGTCGTCCCCCACTCGTCGTTGATGTCGAGGATGAAGCGCGCCATGTCCTCCTTCTCCTCGTGATTGCACCCGCCCATCGGCTCGTCGAGAAGGAGCACCTTGGGGTGGAGCGCGAGGGCCCGCCCCAGCTCCACACGCTTCTGGAGGCCGTACGGCAGCGAGCCGACCGGCCGCTTCCGGATGGCCTCGATCTCCAGGAAGTCGACGATGTCCTCGACCACCTTGCGGTGGGCGACCTCCTCCCGCCGTCCGGGGCCCCAGTAGAGCACGGATCGGAACACGCCGTTCGTCATGTGGAGGTGGCGGCCGAGCATCAGGTTGTCGACGACGGTCATGCCCCGGAACAGCGCGATGTTCTGGAACGTGCGCGCGACCCCGCGCGCGGCGATCTGCGGCGGGCGCAGGCGCGTGATGTCCTCGCCCTCCAGGTGGATGTGCCCGCGCTCCGGATGGAACACGCCGCTGATGCAGTTGAGCAGGGTCGTCTTGCCGGCGCCGTTGGGGCCGATGACCGAGAGGATCTGGCCCTTCTCGACGTCGAAGCTCACCCGCGAGACGGCCTGGACGCCGCCGAACGACTTCGAGGCGTCGCGGATCTCGACCTGCGCGCTCATCCCTCGGAGGGGGGCTCCGCCCCCCTTCCGAACCTCCCCCCGCCCGATGGCGCCGGCGAGGCCGGCGCTCGAACGGCGCTCATGATAGCCACCGCTTGCGGCGTCGGTAGTGCTTCACGTCGCGGTAGCTCTTCCGCTGCCCGACGCCCGTGAGGCCCAGGTAGAACTCCTTGATGTCCTCGTTCTCGCTGATCGTCTTCGCGTCGCCGTCCAGCACGATCCGCCCGTTCTCCATCACGTAACCGTGCTGCGCGATCTGGAGCGCGATGGTCGCGTTCTGCTCGGCGAGCAGCACGGCGACGCCCTCCTCGCGGTTCAGGCGCCCGACGATCTCGAAGATCTCCTTCACGAGCATCGGCGCCAGGCCCATCGAGGGCTCGTCGAGCAGCATGAGCTTCGGCCGGGCCATGAGCGCGCGCCCGATCGCGACCATCTGCTGCTCGCCGCCCGAGACGTACCCCGCGCGGGAGCCGCGCCGCTCCCACAGGCGCGGGAAGTAGCGGTAGACGAGCTCGAGGTCCTGCTTCGTCGAGTGCCCGTTACGGCGCGTGTAGGCGCCCGTGAGGAGGTTCTCCTCCACCGTGAGGTGCTCGAAGACGTGCCGCCCCTCCATCACCTGGACCACGCCCCGGCGGACCACCTCGTCGGGATCCTTGCGGTGGATCGCCTGCCCCTGGA
Source organism: Candidatus Methylomirabilota bacterium (assembly GCA_035260325.1). Lineage (NCBI taxonomy): Bacteria > Methylomirabilota (SeqCode) > Candidatus Methylomirabilota bacterium. The sequence goes on from DATFVL010000245.1 coordinate 11,938, forward strand.
ACTCGACGGCGCCCTTGGTGACGTCGCCGCGCTCCGTGCGGAGGAGCCCCGAGATCGCCTTCAGGGTCGTGCTCTTGCCGGCGCCGTTGGCCCCGAGGAGGGCGACGATGCCCCCCTCGGGGACCCGGAGCGAGACCCCCTTCAACACGAGGATGACGTGGTCGTAGATCACCTCGATGTTGTTGACCGACAGCAGCGCCCGGGGGTCCTCGGCGCTCACCGCGCTACTTCTCCTTGGAGCAGTCGCGCTTCGCGTACCCGAGCTTCCCGCCCTCCTCGATCGCCGCCGCCTCGATCATCGGGCGGACGACGTCCCGCATGGGCGCGATCCAGTCGGACACGATGCTCCACTTCTTGCCGTCCCACTGCTGGACGAGGATCGGGCCGTTGCCCTCGTGGTCCTCGCACGTGACCTTGATCGGGTGCGTGAAGCCCTTCATGCCGAGCTGGTCGAGCCGCTGCTCGGTGAGATTCAGGTTCTCGAAGCCCCAGCGGACCTGCTCGCCGGTGAGCGCCTTGTTGCCGTACTTCCCCATCGCCGTGCGGATCGCCTCGGCCGAGAGCATGGCGTTGACGAGGCCGCGGTTGTAGAGCGCCTCGCCGACGGCCTCCTTCTTGCCCCCGCCCTTGCCCTTGTCGTAGACGAACTTGAAGACGTCCTGGTGCACCTTGAAGGCGGTGCCCGGCGCGTGGAACGTCGCACCCTTGTAGCCCTTCGCGCCGTCACCCGCGGGGACGACGTCAGCCTCGCTCGCGGACCACCAGTTGCCGATGAAGCGGTCCATCTTGAAGCCGATGGCGGCCGCCTCCTTCACGCCGACCTGGTTCATGACGCCCCAGCCCGACATGAAGATCCAGTCGGGGTTGATTCGCCGGATTTGGAGCCACGTGGACTTCTGCTCTTGCCCTGGGTGGTCCACCGCCAGCAGCGTCAGCTCGAAGCCGAGCTGCCGGGCGAGCGTCTCGAGCGTCGGGTTCGCTTCCTTGCCGTAGGGGCTGTTGTGGAAGATGTGGACGATCTTCTTGCCCTTCAGCTTGTCCGCCCCGCCTTCCTGCTGGCCGATGTAGCGGATGACCGCGGAGGCCTGGCTCCAGTAGGTCGTCGGGAAGCTGAACACCCAGGGGAACCATCGCCCGTCCGCGCCGGCCGTCATGCCATAGCCCATCGAGAAGACCGGAATCTTGTCAACCGCCGCCTTCGGGATGAGCTGGTAGGTGATGCCCGTGCTGTACGGGTTCACCAGGGCGGCGCCCGTCGCGCCCTTGCCCTTGAGCCGCTCGTAGCACTCGACACCCTGCTTCGTGTCGTACTGGGTCTCGCATTCCTCCCACCCGACCTTGACGCCGTTGATGCCGCCGTCGCGCTCGTTGAGGAGCATGAAGTAGTCCACGAAGCCGTTGGCGATCGGGATGCCGCTCGGCGCGTAGGCGCCGGTGCGGTAGACGAGCAGTGGGATGAACATCTCCTTGGGCTGCGCCCACGCGGCCGCCAGCAGGGGCCCGGCGACGAGCGCCGTCGCGAGCGCGCCGATCAGGACCGATCTCAGCTTCATGTTGCCTCCTCCTCTGTTAGTGGGGGAACGGCCAGAGACGCAGCTTCTCTTTCGAAATCTGCCAGAGCCGCGCCAGTCCACGAGGTTCAACGATCAGGAAGAAGATGATGAGGCCGCCGAAGACCATCAGCTCGAGCTGTTTCTGGAGCGCCACCGGCAGCGGGAGCCCGACCAGGTGCGGCGCGTTGGTGAGGAAGATCGGCACCAGCACGATGAAGGCCGCGCCGAGGAACGAGCCGAGCACGCTGCCGAGGCCGCCGATGATCACCATGAACAGGACCAGGAACGACAGCGTGATGTCGAACGCGAGCGTCTCGGCGCTGCCGAGGTAGAGGAAGACGTACTCGGCGCCGGCCACGCCGCAGTAGAACGAGCTGATGCCGAACGCGAGCAGCTTCGTCCGGAGCGGCCGAACACCGATGATCTCGGCCGCGATGTCGCGGTCGCGGATGGCCATCCACGAGCGGCCGACGCGCCCGCGCACCAGGTTCTTCGCGACGAGCGCGAAGACGGCGACGATCGCCAGCGCCGCCACGTAGCGCGTCTGCGCCGTCGCGTTCGGACCGGTCACCACGGCCCACGGCTCGGGCCAGAGCGCGCCGAAGATCGACCGGTTCGGGGCGGTGATCGTTCCCGACGACGCGTAGTTCACGAACCACGGCACCTTGTTGAAGAGCCAGACGAGGAAGAACTGGGCCGCCAGCGTCGCGACGGCGAGGTAGAAGCCCTTGATCCGCAGCGACGGGATGCCGAAGACGAGCCCGACGCCCGCGGCGATCAGACCCGAGAGCAGGAAGACGACGATGATGTTGAGCTGCGGGAACGCGGTCGTCAGCTTGAACGCCGAGTATCCGCCGACCGCCATGAACCCCCCGGTCCCGAGGGAGAGCTGTCCCGCGTAGCCGGTCAGCAGATTCAGCCCGATCGCGGCCAGCGCGTAGATGAGGAACGGGATGAGCACGGCCTGGAGCCAGTACTCGTTCGCGAAGCGCGTCGGCACCACGAACGCCGCGGCGACGGCGAGGACGACGACGACGCGGTCCTGGGCGATCGGGAAGATCGCCTGATCGCTCGCGTAGGTCGTCTTGAACTGGCCGGCTTCGCGGTAGATCACGCCGTCATACCCGCTCGATGATCCGGCGGCTCGGGATGGCGATTACAACGGCCCAGAGACGCGCGCGACGCCGAATGACGAGCATGGCGAGGCCCGAGGGAGGAGCCGACCGCAGCGTACGCGCTTGTACGTGAGGACCGGCGACGACCGAGAACGAAGCCAGGCGAAGTCAGTCGGCGTCGCATCATACCCGCTCGATGATCTTCTCGCCGAAGAGCCCCTGGGGCCTGAAGAGCAGGAAGGCGAGCGCGATCACGTAGGCGAACCAGTTCTCGATGGCGCCGCCGACGAGCGGGCCCCAGTACACCTCGCCGAGCTTCTCGCCGACGCCGACGATGAGCCCGCCGACGATCGCGCCGGGCACGGAGGTGAAGCCGCCGAGGATGAGGACGGGTAGCGCCTTGAGCGCGATGAGCGACAGGCTGAACTGGACGCCGCTCTTGGCGCCCCACATGATGCCCGCGACGAGCGCCACGACGCCCGCGACCGACCACACGATGACCCAGATGGTCTTGAGCGGGATGCCGATCGAGAGCGCGGCCTCGTGGTCATCGGCGACGGCGCGGAGCGCGCGCCCGATGCGGGTGCCGTGGAAGAAGACGGCCAGCACGGCGACGAGCACGGCCGCCGTCACGGCCGCGAAGAGCTCGAGCTGGTTCACCTGGATGCCCGCCATCATGAACGAGCGGTCGGGGATCCCGACGTCGAGCTTCTTCACGTTCGCCCCCCAGACCATCTCGCCGAAGCCCTCGAGGAAGAAGTTGAGCCCGATCGTCGCCATGAACAGGATGATGTACTCCTGATTGACGAGCGGGCGCAGCACGACGCGCTCGATCGCGAAGGCGAGCGCGACCATCACGGCCGCGGTCAGCACGAGCGCCACGAGCACGGGGATGCCCCGCTCCATGAGGCCGACGAGGGTGAGGGCCGCGAAGAGGACCATGACGCCCTGGGCGAAGTTGAAGACGCCCGAGGCCTTGAAGATGAGCACGAAGCCGAGCGCGACCAGCGAGTAGAGCAGGCCGGCGAAGACACCGCCGATCAGGACCTCCGCGAGGAACGCGGGCGAGCCCGCCATGTCCTTGAAGGGCGCCAGGAAGACGCCGCGGAGGATCTCAGTCATGCGCGACTCCGAGGTAGGCGTCGAGCACCGCCTGGTCCTTGCGCACCTGCTCGGGCACCCCGTCGGCGATCTTCTGGCCGTAGTCGAGGACCGCCACCCGATCGGAGATGTCCATGACCACGCCCATGTCGTGCTCGATCAGCGCGATGGTCGTGCCGAACTCGCTGTTGACGTCGAGGATGAAGCGGCACATGTCCTCCTTCTCCTCGACGTTCATGCCGGCCATCGGCTCGTCCAGGAGCA
>DATFVL010000246.1 GCA_035260325.1 Candidatus Methylomirabilota bacterium
GTTCATCTTGATCGACGACAATCCCGACGCGCTCGAGGTCATGGCCCGACGCTTCGCGGGGGTGCGCGGCATCCGCTGGGTCGGCCTCGAGCCGCGCGCGACCGCCCGCCGGCGCCGCGCTTCAGGGCCGCTTGCTTGACGCTCCTACGACCGGCTGCTAGCATTCGAGCTGGAGGCCCCCGCGATGGCAAACCTGATCAAGACCGGCTTCCTCCTGATCGTCCTCACGTGCCTGCTCGTGCTCGTCGGCGGAGCGCTGGGCGGCCAGCAGGGCATGACCATCGCGTTCATTCTGGCGCTCGTCATGAACGTCGGGAGCTACTGGTTCTCCGACAAGATCGTGCTGTCCATGTACGGCGCCCAGCGCCTCGACGAGGCGCAGGCGCCGAACCTCCACGCGATCCTCCGGCGGCTCACCACCCGCGCGGGCCTCCCGATGCCGCCGGTCTATCTCATCCCGAGCGACACGCCGAACGCCTTCGCCACGGGCCGCAACCCGCAGCACGCCGCGGTGGCCGTGACCCAGGGCATCCTCCGCGTCCTGGACGACGAGGAGCTCGAGGGCGTGCTCGCCCACGAGCTCTCGCACGTGAAGAACCGCGACGTCCTCGTCTCGACGATCGCCGCGACGCTCGCGGGCGCCATCACCTACCTCGCGCACATGGCGCAGTGGGCCGCGTTCTGGGGCGGCGGGCGGAGCGACGACGAGGAGGGCGGGGGGAATCCGATCGCGTTGATCCTGATGGCGGTGCTCGCCCCGATCGCCGCGCTGCTCGTGCAGCTCGCGGTCTCGCGCGCGCGCGAGTTCCAGGCCGACGCGACCGGCGCCCGGATCGCCGGCAAGCCGTGGGGCCTCGCGAAGGCGCTCGAGAAGCTCGAGATGGCGAACGCGACGGCGCCGCTCGCGGCCAATCCTTCGACGGCGCACCTCTTCATCGTCAACCCGCTGAGCGGTCAGTCGCTGATGCGCCTCTTCTCGACGCACCCGCCGATCGAGGAGCGCATCGCGCGGCTCCGCGCGATGCGGGCGTAGCGCCCCGCGCGTCCCGGCGAGCCGTTTCCTTGACCGCTCGTCGCCGCTAGGCGAGAATCGAGCGGTTCAGCATGACCGCAGAGCCCGTCGTTCGTGTCACCGGTCTCCGCAAGGCCTTCGGCGCCCATCGAGTGCTCGACGGCGTCACGCTCGACGTGCGCGGCGGTGAGGCGGTGGCGCTCCTCGGCGCGAACGGCGCCGGCAAGACGACGCTCCTGCGGATCCTGGCGACTCTCACGCGCCCCTCGCGCGGCACCGCCACCGTCCTCGGCCACGACTGCGCCGCGGCGCCCGAGCGCGTGCGGCCGCACATCGGCCTGCTCGGGCACGGTGCCTGCGTGTACGAGGACCTCACCGCCCTCGAGAACCTCAGGTTCTGGACCGCGCTCCAGGGCCTCCGGACCGACGGCGCCGCGCTCGCGGGGGCCCTCGCGGCGGTCGAGCTCGAGCGGTTCGCGGGCGAGCGCGTGCGCACGCTCTCGGCGGGCATGAAGCGCCGGCTCGCGATCGCCCGCTTGGTGCTGGCCCGCCCGCGCGTCCTCCTGCTCGACGAGCCCTTCGCGGGGCTCGACCAGCGGGCGAAGAAGTGGCTCGAGGGGTTCCTCGAGGGCCTCAAGGTGGCCGGCGCCGCGATGCTGATGGCCGGCCATAGCTTCGGCCGCGAGCTGGCCGTCGCCGACCGGATCGTCGTCCTCGCCGCGGGCGCGATCGCCCTCGACACGCCGCGCGGCGCGCTCGACGCCGACGAGATCGCGCGCCTCTACCGGCAGCACGCGGAGGAGGGCGCGTGAGCTTCGCCAGGCGCGCGTGGGTGGTCCTCTGGAAGGATCTGCTCGTCGAGCGCCGCTCGAAGGAGACGCTCAACGGGCTCGCCTTCTTCGCGCTCCTGCTGCTCTTCGTGTTCCAGTTCACCCTCGGGGCCGACCGCGAGCGGCTCGCCGCGACGCTCCCCGGCCTCCTCTGGCTGGGCTTCGTCCTCGCCGGGCTCCTCGGGCTCGGGCGCACGTTCGTGCTCGAGCGCGAGAACGATTGCTGGGACGCGCTGCTCCTCGCCCCCGGCGACAAGTCGGCGATCTACGCCGGGAAGCTCGCGGGTAACGTGCTCCTGATGCTTGCCGTCGAGGCGATGCTGCTCGGCCTCTTCACCGTCTTCTTCAACGTGGACCTCACGGCGGCGCTGCCCGCGCTGTCCGTCGTCGTAGCGCTCGGCACGCTCGGGCTCGCCGCCGTCGGCACGCTCTTCGCGGCGATGACCGCGCAGGTGCGCGCGCGCGAGCTGCTCTTCCCCGTGCTGCTGCTGCCCGTCCAGGTGCCCGTCCTGCTCGGCTCGGTCAAGGCCACCGAGGCCATCCTCCTCGGCGAGCCCCTGTCCGCCGTCGCCCACTGGCTCAAGCTCCTCGCCGCGGCCGACGTCGTGTACGTCGTGGCGGGGCTGCTCACGTTCGACTTCCTGCTCGAGTCATGACCACGGCGCTCGGGTGGCTCGCCGCGGCGGGAATCCTCGCGGGTCTCGTGATGGGCTTCGCCGTCGCGCCGCGCGAGGCGACGCAGGGCAACGTGCAGCGCATCATGTACCTGCACGTGCCGAGCGTCTGGGTCGCCTACGTCGCGTTCGCCGTCGTGTTCGCGGCCTCGATCGTATACCTGGCCCGGCGCTCGGCCGCCGCCGACCGCGTCGCGCACGCCTCGGCCGAGCTCGGCGTCCTCTTCACGGGCCTCACGATCGCGACGGGCTCGATCTGGGGCAAGCCGACGTGGGGCACCTGGTGGACGTGGGACGCGCGCCTCACGAGCGTGGCGATCCTGTTCGTGATGTACGTCGGCTATCTCCTGCTCCGCGGCACGCTCGAGGAGCCCGAGCGCGCCGCGCGCTCGGCCGCCGTCCTCGGCATCGTCGCGGCGCTCAACATCCCGCTCGTCCACTTCTCGGTCTACTGGTGGCGCACGCTGCACCAGCCGCCGTCGCTGATGAAGCCCGGCGGGAGCAGCATGCCGCGGGCGATCGTCGCCGCGCTCCTCGTGAACTTCGCGGCGTTCTCGCTCCTCTACCTCTACTTCCTCGCCAGGCGTGTGCGCGTGCTCCGGCTCGAGGCGGAGGCGGCGGCCTGATGCCGGACAACTGGGGCTTCGTCCTCGCCGCCTACGTCCTCGCCGCGGCGGTGCTCCTCGCCTACTGGCGGCGCCTCGTCCGCAAGGAACGGGCGCTTGCCACCCACCGACCGCCGCCCGCCTCGCGGAGCTCGATGGAATGAATCGTGCCATGCCGAACGCAGCCACCACGCACCTTGGCCAGGGCACGCCCCGAGTGCCTCCGGCCTCGCGGATCCCGCTACAATGACCCGGAAGGCGAAATTCGTCGCCGGCGGCGCGGTCATCGCCGCGGCGCTCGGGTACATGATCTACGCCGGCGTGACCCAGTCGGCGGTCTACTTCGTCACGCCGAGCGAGCTCGTCGCGGCGCCCGTCGTCGGCAAGGCCTACCGGCTCGGCGGGATGGTTGAGGCCGGCTCGCTCAGGTGGGAGCCGCGGGCGCTCGACCTCTCCTTCACCCTCGGCGACGGCAAGGCGACGGTGCCCGTGCGCCACAAGGGCACGCCCCCCGACCTGTTCGGCGAGGGCCGCGGCGCCGTCGTCGAGGGAAGCTGGACCGCCGACGGCTACTTCAGGGCGAGCCTCATCCTCGCCAAGCACTCCGAAGAGTACAAGGCGCCTCACGACGGCGACGGGACGAAGTACCAGGAGCTGATGCGGACCCTCAAGGGGGCGGAGCGGTGATCCCCGAGCTCGGCAGCGCGGCGGCGATCGTCGCGCTCGCCCTGGCGCTCTGGGGCGCCGCGGCCGCCGCCGCGGGCGCCGGCACCGGGCGGCCCGCGCTCGTGCTCTCGGCGCAGCACGCGGCGCTCGGCGTCTTCGTCCTCGTGACGGCGTGCTTCGCGCTCCTGAGCTACGCCTTCCTCGCCTTCGACTTCTCGGTGCGCTACGTCGCCATGAACACGAACCTCGGCACGCCGTTCTACTACCGGATCACGGGCGTGTGGGGAGCGCTCGAGGGCTCGATCATCCTGTGGACCTGGCTGCTCGCGCTCTACACGCTCGTCGTGATCCTCCGCCACCGCGAGAGCGCGCGCGAGCTCTATCCCTGGGTCCTCGCGGTGATGCTCTCGGTCATGGCCTTCTTCCTCCTCGTCATCACGGTGGCCGCGCCGCCCTTCGCGCGCCTCACCCCGGCGCCCGCCGACGGCCGCGGCCTCAACCCGCTGCTCGAGGACACGGGCATGATCACCCACCCCGTGGCGCTCTACCTGGGCTTCACGGGCGTGACGGTGCCGTTCGCCTTCGCGCTGGCCGCGCTCATCACCGGACGCGTCGGCGACACGTGGATCACGCTGACCCGGCGCTGGACCATCGTCGCGTGGTACTTCCTCTCGCTCGGGCTCCTCATCGGCGGCTGGTGGAGCTATCACGTCCTCGGCTGGGGCGGGTACTGGGCCTGGGATCCGGTGGAGAACGCCGCCTTCATGCCGTGGCTCACCGCGACCGCGTTCCTGCACTCGGTGATGGTCCAGGAGCGCCGGCGGATGCTGAAGCTCTGGAACCTCGCGCTCGTGATCCTCACGTTCGGGCTCACCCTCTTCGGCACGTTCCTCACGCGCTCGGGCGTGATCGCCTCGGTCCACGCGTTCACCCAGGGCACGATCGGCGCCTTCTTCCTCGGCTTCCTGGCGCTCGTCCTGCTCACCGCGCTCGGCCTCCTCGCGTGGCGCTGGGACGCGCTCGGCGCGCAGGGCGAGCTCGACTCGGTCGTCTCGCGCGAGTCGGCGTTCCTCCTGAACAACGTGCTGCTCGTCGCGGCCGCGTTCACCGTCTTCTTCGGCACCGTGTTTCCGCTCCTCGCCGAGGCGGTACGCGGCGTGAAGGTCTCGGTCGGCGCCCCGTTCTTCAACCAGGTCAACGTGCCGCTCTTCCTCGCGCTCATCTTCCTCATGGGCGTCGGGCCGCTCATCGCCTGGCGGCGCGCCTCGCCCGACAACCTGCGGCGGAACTTCCTCTGGCCCGTCGCGGCGGGCGTCGCGGCGGCCGCGTTCTTCTGGGCGCTCGGCGTACGGTCGGCGCTCGCCGTGCTGACCCTGACGCTCACCGTCTTCGTCGCCGCCACGATCGCCGTGGACTTCTCCCGCGCCACGCGCGCGCGCCTCCGCACGGGCGAGCGGCTCCTGCCGGCGATGGGCGGGCTCCTGCGCCGGCACAACCGCCGGTACGGCGGCTTCGTCGTCCACCTCGGCGTCCTGCTCGTCACGCTGGGCGTGACCGGCTCGCAGGCGTGGTCCGTGCAGACCGAGACGACGCTCCGGCGCGGCGAGCACGCCGAGCTTGCGGGCTACCGCGTGCGCTTCGACGGGCTCAGCGCCAGCGAGGAGTCGAACCACTTCAAGGTGGCGGGCGCGTTCACGGTCTCGAACGGGCGCGTGCTGGGCGTCCTGCGGCCCGCGAAGAAGTTCTACCCCCAGGAGCAGTCGCCGATCGCCGGCGTGGATTACCGTCTCGGGCTCCGCGAGGACGTCTACCTCGTCCTCGGCGATTTCGCGCGGGACGGCTCGCACGCGACGGTGAAGCTCCAGGTCAATCGCCTCGTCAGCTGGATCTGGATCGGCGGCGGCGTGCTCACGCTGGGGGCCGGGCTCGCGATCCTCCCGGAGCGGAAGAAGCCGGCGTGACGCCGCGGCTCCTGCGCTGGCTGATTCCGCTCTCCGCGGTGCCCGTCCTCGCCCTGCTCGCGTACGGCTTCCGCGTGAACCCGCGCGAGGCTCCGTCGCCGCTCGTCGGCCGGCCGGCGGCCGTCTTCGCGCTCCAGACCTTCGAGGGCGCGCCGCTCGCGCTCGAGGCCCAGCGCGGCAAGGTCGTCGTCCTCAACTTCTGGGCGTCGTGGTGCTACCCCGCGTGCTACGAGGAGGCGCCGGTGCTCGAGAGGAACTGGCGCGCCTATCGTGACCGCGGCGTCGTCGTGATCGGCGTGGACATCCAGGACACGCCCGAGGCGGCGCGGAAGTTCGTGCGCGACTTCAGCCTGAGCTTCCCCAACGCCCGCGACACGACCGGCCGGGTCTCGGTCGACTACGGCGTCTACGGCGTGCCGGAGACTTTCTTCATCGACCGGCGCGGCCGGATCCGCGCGAAGCACGTGGGCGGCGTCACCGACGAGACCTTCCGCACGAACGTCGAGACGCTCCTGGCGGAGCCGACGGGATGAGCGCACGGGGAGCGGCGCTCGGGCTCGCGCTCGCCCTCGCCGTCGCCGTCGCCGTCGCCGCCGGCGCGGCGGCGCAGGCGCCGACGCGCCGGGTCACCGAGCAGCAGGTCCACGACGTGGCGGCGCAGCTCCGCTGCGTCGTCTGCCAGACCCTCTCGGTGGCCGACTCGCCCTCGGAGATGGCGAGCCAGATGCGCGCGATCGTCCGCGAGCGCCTCGAGGCGGGCGAGCCACCGGAGCGGGTCGTCCAGTTCTTCGTCGACCGCTACGGCGAGTGGATCCTCCTCGCGCCGCCGCGGCGCGGGTTCACGCTGCTCGTGTGGGCGGCGCCCGTGGTCGCCGTCGCCGCCGGCCTCCTGCTGGCAGCGGTGCTCCTCGCGCGCTGGACGCGCAGGCGGCGGGCGGCGCCGGCGGCGCCCCCCGTCGTGGACCCAGCGATGCGGGAGCGGATCCGCCGCGAGCTCGAGTCCGGGCCGTGACGGCGACGCTCGTCGCGATCGTCGCGATCGGCCTGCCGGCGGTGGCCTTCACGCTCTGGCCGCTCGTCGGCCGGCGCGGGCGGACGCGCGGGCTCCTGCCGCTGCCGCCGGACCGCCGCCAGGAGCTCCTGGAGGAGAAGCGCGCCGCGCTCGCGGCGCTGCGCGAGCTCGGCTTCGAGCACGAGTCGGGGCACATCGGGGACGACGACTACGCCGGGCTGCGCGCGCGGTACGAGAGCGAGGCGGCCCGCGTCCTCACCGAGCTCGACCGTCTCGGGCCCGGCGAGCCGGCCCGGCCTCCCGTTCACGCGGACGGGCCCGCCCGGCGCTCGGCGTGGCGCCGTCCCGCCGCCCTCGGCGCGGCGGGCGTCCTGCTGCTGGCGTTCGGGATCGTGCTCGGCGCGGGCATCGCGCGCCACACCGAGCCCGACCAGGCGGTGAGCGTCGCCATGCCGGGCTCGCGCCCGCTCGCCACGCTCGGACCCGAGCCGAGCCCCGGCCCGGGCGCGCCCGGCGGGGGCGCGGCGCGCGGGCTGACGCCCGAGATGCTGCAGGGCATGCTGAGCGCGGCGCGCCAGAGCCTCTTCGCCGGACGCTACGGGGAGGCGATCGCCGCGTACCAGGCGATCCTCAAGCGCGACCCGAAGAACGTGGACGCGATGACCCACCTCGGGCTGATCGTCGCGATCGGCGGCCACGCGGACACCGCGCTCGAGACGTTCGACAAGGCGCTCGCGATCGATCCGAGCTACCCGCCCGCGCTGCTCTACCGCGGCCAGGTGCTCTACGAGGCCAAGAAGGACACGGCCGGCGCCATCAAGGCGTGGGAGAAGTTCCTCGCGGTCTCCCCGCCCGGCGAGGATCGCGAGCGCGGCGCCAGGCTGATCCAGGACGCCCGAGCCAAGCGCTGACGGGTCGGGGCGGCCCCGAACACCTCGCCCCGCCGCGTCAGCGCCCGGGGGGAACCTCGAAGGCCTTGTCGTACGAGATCGGGATCGAGATGAGCGCGTCGCCCCTGAACACGAGGAAGCGATAGGACCAGCGGATCAGCACGCGCAGGATCCGGTTCTCCTCGATCACGCGCACGTCGCGCTCGTCGAGCGTGACGCCGACGGCGGGCGTCTTCTTGAGGATGTCGTCCCTGACGCGCCCGGAGCGCTCGAACTTGTCGAGCCTCCAGCGCTCCTGCACCGTCTCCTCGACGATGTCCTTGACCTGCATGTACTGATAGGCCGCGATCGCGCCCGAATAGAAGGCGTAGACGAAGGCCAGCGCGACGAAGAGCCAGAAGATGATCTTCATGCGGTCGGCACGTACACCCAGATCTTCGCGGCCGCGCGCAACCCCAGCGTGATCGTCTGGCCGTCGCTCGCGGCCGTGATCGTCTCCGCCGGCAGCGCCACCTCGGTGATCTTGAGCCGGCGGCCCGGACGCACGTCGTGCTTCCAGAGGTGCTCGAGGAGTTTCTTGTCCGCCTCCGCCTCCTCGGTGATCCGTTCGACGACGACCGTCGTCCCCTCGCGCGCCTGGGCGAGCGGGAACGGCTCGACGCGCGTCGGCTTCGCCATGCCCGGGATCGGGTTGCCGTGCGGGCACGTCGACGGCATGCCGAGGAGCTCCGCCAGACGGTCCTCGACGCGCGGGGAGAGCGCGTGCTCGAGCCGGTGCGCCTCCTCGTGGGCATCCGTCCAGTTGAGCCCGAGCGTGTCGGTGAGCCAGCGCTCGAGGAGGCGGTGGCGGCGCGCCATCACCTCGGCGATCTGCCGGCCCTTCGTCGTGAGCGTGAGCTCCTTGCCACGGCCGACGCGGACGTAGCCGGCCCGCGTGAGGCGCTGGACCGATTCGGTCACCGCGGGGGCGGACACGGCCATGTGCTTCGCGAGTCGCGCGCCGATCACGGGCCGGCCGCTCGACGCCAGGTCGTAGATCGCCGCGAGGTAATCCTGGACCGAGGCCGTGGTGCCCGGCGCGCCGCGCTTGCCTCGTACGCTCGACGATGTCCGCATCTCAGACGTCCGACGGGTCCGCGACCCGCCCAGAGTATAGCGTCAGTCCGCGGCCGGGCCGCAAGGATTCGCTCCGCCGGGATGATATTCTGCTCCCGATGACACGGGCCGAGGCGGCGCAGCGGATCGCCGAGCTGCGCGAGCGGATCCACCACCACGACTACCTCTACTACGTCGAGGCGCGTCCGGAGGTCTCCGACGCCGAATACGACCGGCTCATGCGGGAGCTCCGCGAGCTGGAGGCGGCATTCCCCGACCTCGTCACCGACGACAGCCCGACCCAGCGCGTCGCGGGCGTGCCGACGGACGTGTTCAAGCCGGTGGAGCACCAGCTCGCGATGCTCTCGCTCGACAACGCGACCGACCCCGAGGACCTCCGCGAGTTCGAGGCGCGCCTGCAGCGCGCGCTGCCGGGCACGCGCTTCGCGTACGTGTGCGAGCCGAAGATCGACGGGCTCGGCGTCGCGCTGCTCTACGAGCGCGGTCGCTTCGTGCGCGGCGCCACCCGCGGCGACGGGCGCGTCGGCGAGGACGTCACGCCGAACCTCAAGACGATCCGCAGCATCCCGATGGTGCTCCGCGGCGCGCTCGCGGAGGTGGACCGGCTCGAGGTCCGCGGCGAGGTCTTCATGCCACGCGCCGAGTTCGCGAAGCTGAACCGGGCGCTGGAGGAGGCCGGCGAGTCGACCTTCGCGAACCCGCGCAACGCCGCGGCGGGCGCGGTCCGCCAGAAGGACCCCGCGGTCACCGCGCGGCGCCCGCTCGACATCTTCCTCTATCACGTGAGCCGCGCCGACGCGCTGGGCTTCCAGACGTACCGGGACACGCTCGAGGCGATGCGCGCCGCCGGGCTCAAGACGAACCCGCGCGCCGAGCGGCGGGAGACCCTCGACGAGGTGATCGAGTACTGCGCCCGGCTCGAGCGGGACCGCGACGCGCTCGGGTACGACGCCGACGGCGTCGTGGTCAAGGTGGACGCGCTCGACCACCAGCGCCGGCTGGGCTCGACCACACACCACCCGCGCTGGGCGATCGCGTTCAAGTTCGCGGCCCGGCAGGCCACGACGGTGGTCGAGGCGATCGAGGTCGGCGTGGGCAAGACCGGCATCCTGACGCCCGTCGCCAAGCTCCAGCCCGTCGAGCTCGCCGGCGTCGTGATCAGGAACGTCAGCCTCCACAACGAGGACGAGATCCGGAAGAAGGACGTCCGCGTCGGCGACACGGTCCTGATCGAGCGCGCCGGCGACGTGATCCCCTACGTCGTCCAGGTGGTGACCGCCAAGCGCCCCCCGGGCGCCGCGCCGTACGCGTTCCCGACGCGGTGCCCGAAGTGCGGCGGGGTCGCCTTCCGCCCCGAGGGCGAGGCGTACTGGCGCTGCATGAACAGCGCCTGCCCGGCGCAGCTGAAGGAGCGCCTCCGCCACTTCGGCTCCCGCCGGGCGATGGACATCGAGCACCTCGGCGAGCGGGTCGTCGAGCAGCTGGTGGAGAAAGGACTGGTGAGCGACTTCGCCGACCTCTACACTCTCACCGTCGCCGAGGTCAGCGAGCTCGAGCGCCAGGGCGAGAAGTCGGCCGAGAACCTGATCCGGGCGATCGCCGCGTCCCGCGACCAGGGCCTCGCACGGCTCCTGAACGCGCTCGGCATCCGCCTGGTCGGCGAGCGGGTCGCGCAGCTCCTCGCGGCGCGCTTCGGCAGCCTCGAGCGGATCGCGGCGGCGGAGGAGGCGGAGCTCGCCGAGGTCCACGGGATCGGCGAGACGATCGCGGGATCGGTCCGCGCGTTCTTCGAGGACCCGACGAACCGCGAGCTGATCAAGACGCTGAAGGAGCGCGGCGTCGTGACGGACGCGCCCCAGGCGCCGGCAGGACCGAAGCCGCTCGCCGGCAAGACCTTCGTCCTCACCGGCACGCTCGCGGCGCTCAGCCGGGAGGCCGCGCGCGAGCTGATCGAGCAGCGCGGCGGTCAGGTGAAGGGCTCGGTGTCGAAGAAGATCGATTACGTCGTCGTCGGGGAGGTGCCCGGGAACAAGGCCGACGACGCCCGGCGTCTGGGGGTGACGGTGCTCGACGAGCGGCAGTTCCTCGACCTGGTGAGTCGACAATGACCAAACACGACACGGTGACTGGACGGACGGAGCCGGGTCACGCCTGGATCAGGCCACCCACGAAGTGTCGCGGCCCCGCGGTCCCCGCTACAATCATCCTCGCGGCCCTCGCGACGATGGGTTGCTTCGGCCGGACCGTCGACTCGTCGGCGCCGCTCGACATCCGGAGCCCGGGCAAGTGGACCGCGGTCGCGCCGATGCCCACGGCTCGGCAGGAGGTCGCGGCGGCGGCGCTCGGCGGGCGCCTCTTCGTGATCGGCGGCTTCGGCGGGGGTGCGGAGGCGGTCGGGACCGTCGAGGTCTACGACCCCGCCGCCGACCGCTGGGAGGCGCGTGCGCCCCTGCCCGCGCCGACGCATCACGCGGCCGCGGCCGTCCTCGACGGGCGCCTCTTCGTCGCCGGCGGGTACACGGGCCGCGCGAGCTGGACCGCGCTCAGCACCGTCTACGAGTACGACGAGGCGCGTAACTCCTGGTCCACGCGCGCGCCCCTGCGGGCGCCGCGCGGCGGGCTCGCGCTCGTCGCCCTCGCGGGCAGGCTCCACGCGGTCGGCGGGAGCGGCGACAAGGTGACCGGCGCGCACGACATCTACGACCCGGCGACCGACCGCTGGTCGGAGGCGCCGCCGCTGCCGACGCCGCGCGACCACCTCGCGGCGGTGGTGTTCCAGGGACGCCTCTGGGCCATCGGCGGGCGCGAGTCCTTCGTCGGCACGCAGCACGCGGCGGTCGAGATCTACGACCCCGCGACGGGCGGCTGGTCCACCGGCGTCCCGCTCCCCACCAGGCGCGGCGGCCTGGCCGCCGCCGTCGTCGGCGACCGGATCTTCGTCTTCGGCGGCGAGGCGCCGCTCCGCATCTTCAGCGCCAACGAGATGTTCGAGATCGCGGGCAGCCGGTGGATCGGCAAGGACGCGATGCGGACGCCGCGCCACGGCATGGGCGCGGCCACGATCGGCGGCCGGATCTACGTCGCGGGCGGCGCGACGGCGCCCGGCTTCGCGCGGACGGACGTGACCGAGGCGTACGCGCCGTGAGGGCCGCCGCGCTCGCCCTGGCGGCGGCGCTCCTCGCCGCGGCGGGCGCGCCGCCGGGCGCCGACGCCGACACCGCGCGCGAGGAGGCGCTCCGCGCGCTCGCCACGGCGCGCAACGCCGAGGCCCGCCGCCAGGCGGCGCGCTGGCTCGGCGACCACGGGCTCATGGACGACGCGCCCACCCTCGTCACGGCGCTGCGCGACGCGGACCCGCTCGTCCGCGCGCTCGCCGAGAGCGCGCTCTGGCGGGTGTGGAGCCGCTCGGGCGACGAGGCGGTGGACCGGCTCCTGGCGGTCGGCATCGAACAGATGAACGCGCAGCAGGGCGACGCCGCGGTCGAGACCTTCAGCCGCGTCATCGCGCTCAAGCCGGAGTTCGCCGAGGGGTGGAACAAGCGCGCGACGGTCTACTACCTGATGGGCGAGTACGCGAAGTCGCTCGCCGACTGCGACGAGGTGATGAAGCGCAACCCCTACCACTTCGGGGCCCTCTCGGGGTACGGCATGATCTACCTGCAGCTCGAGCGGCCCGAGCGCGCCCTCGAGTACTTCGAGCGCGCCCTCGCCGTCGACCCGAACCTCCCGTCGGTCCGCGAGACCATCGAGATGCTCAAGCAGCTCCTGATCCAGCGTCGAAAGGACACGACCTGATGGACCTGATCGAGTCGCTCCGGAAGATCTCCAGCCCGAGCGTGGCCAACGGGATCGAGACGTTCAACGTCCGGCCGCGGAGCCAGGGGTTCACGTCCTCGGAGCTCCGCGCCCTGTTCCCCGAGCTCGGTCCGCTCGTGGGCTACGCGGTGCCGGCGCTGATCCGTGCCGAGCCCGCGCCGCTGCAGGGTCACCGCGCGTCCACCTTCGCCTGGTGGGACTACGTGCTCTCGATCCCCGCCCCGCGCGTGATCGTGGTCCACGACCTCGACGACCCGCGCGGCCAGGGGGCCCAGTGGGGCGAGGTCCAGGCCAACATCCACCGGGCGCTCGGCTGCGCGGGCGTCGTCACCGACGGCTCAGTGCGCGACCTCGACGAGGTGCGCGGGCTGGGGTTCCAGTTCGCGGCGGCGCACGTGTCGGTCTCGCACGCCTACGTGCACATGGTGGACTTCGGCCTCCCCGTGAAGGTCGGCGGGCTCTGGGTGAAGCCCGGCGACCTCATCCACTGCGACCAGCACGGCGCGGTGACGATCCCCGCGGAGATCGCCGACCGCATCCCCGATGCGGTCCACAAGGTCGAGGCCGACGAGCGCAAGATCATCGGGCTCTGCCAGTCGCCGACGTTCTCCGCCGACGCGCTGAAGGAGCTCTACAAGCAGATCCGCCCCGGGACCTACTAGGAGCCCCGGCGTGCAGCGGGTGAACACCGACGGCGTGGGCCTCGCGGTTCACGAGTGGCCCGGGCGCGGCCCCGCGATCGTCGCGGTCCACGGCCTCACGTCGAACCACACCGTGTGGTACCCGATCGCCGACGCTCTCGATGGCCGCCGGCGGCTGCTCGCGTACGACCTCCGCGGGCGCGGCGACAGCGACAAGCCGGCGAAGGGCTACAGCCTCGCCGAGCACGCCGCCGACCTCCTCGGGCTGCTCGACCACTTCCGCCTGCCCCGCGCGGTCGTCATGGGCCACTCGCTCGGGGCCCACATCGCGGTCCGCTTCGCGTCGCTCCACCCGGACCGCGTCGAGCGGCTGGTCCTCTTCGACGGCGGGCTCGACGTGCGCGCCGAGATCCTGGATTCGCTGGCGCCCGCGATCGGCCGGCTCGGCGTCGAGTTCCCCTCGCTCGACGCATTCCTCGAGATGCTCCGGGGCCTGCCGATGTTCGCGGGCCGCTGGAACGACCACCTCGCCCGCCACTACACCTACGACGTCGAGCCGGGGCCGGGCGGCGGCGTGCGCTCCAAGGTGGCGCGCCACGCGATCGAGGAGGAGGTGGCGAACCTCCAGCGCACGCGCCTCTGGGTCTGGCACCACCGGGTCACGGCCCCCACCCTCCTCTTCCGCGCCCCGGACGGCCTCCTGCGCGCCGACGACTGCCTCATGACCCAGGAGGAGGCGGAGGCGATGGCCCACGCGATCCCGGACTGCCGGCTGGTGGTCGTCCCGGACACGAACCACTACACGGTCGTCCTCGGCGAGAACCCGGTCGTCGGGCGTGAGCTCCGCGCCTTCCTCGGCGGATGAACGTCCGGCACGCGGAAGCGTCCGACCTCGCGGGGCTCATGGCCCTCGCGACGGAGACCCTCGGCCCCGGGCGCGCCGGGCCGCTCGTCCGCTCCCACGCCGAGCGCCATCACCTCCTGGTCGCGGAGGAGGCGGGTGACGTCGTGGGCGTCCTCGGCTACCGCACCGACTGGTTCCAGTGCACGCTGGTGTCGCTGGCGTCCGTGCGCGAAGATCATCGCAAGCGCGGCGTCGCCCGCGCGCTCTACCACGAGGTGGAGGGCATCTCGCCGAGCCCACGGCTCTACTCGTCGACCGAGGAGACGAACTCGGTGGCGATCCAGATGCACACCGCGCTCGGCTTCCATCCGTCCGGGTACATCGACAATCTGCCGCAGGG
>DATFVL010000247.1 GCA_035260325.1 Candidatus Methylomirabilota bacterium
ACCGCGACGCCCGTGAACGTCGCGAGGCGCTTGGCGAGCGGCGTGTTGCGGCTCCGGCCCACCCTCACCTGCCCGTCCACGACGACGCACGAGATGCCGGGAATGTCGCCGCGCGCGATCGCGTCGAGCGCGTCCCGCGCCAGCGAAGCCGCCGGCGCGTCGCAGACGACGAGGTCGGCGGGAGCGCCGACGGCGATGGTTCCCGTCGCCCCGGTGAGCCTGAACGCACGCGCGTTGTTGCCCGTGGCCAGGGCGATCGCCTCCGCGGCCGGCAGGTCCCCGAGCGACGCGAGCTCGCACACGCTCTTGAGCACGCCCATGGGCATGACGCCCGTGCCCGTCGGCGTGTCGCTCGCGACGCAGACGCGCGGGAGCACGCCGGCCTCCCGCGCGCGCTTCAATATATAGAGCGCCGAGCGGAGGTTCCCCGCCTGGACGAGCTGGAGCGCCATGTCGGTCCGGCGGATGATCGCGTCGAGCCCCGCCTCGTCGAGCGAGGTCGTCCCGCCGTTCACGTGGCCGCAGACGTCGGGCCGGAGGTGGAGCAGCACGTCGTGGGTGATCGGGCTCGAGCCCGGGATCGAGTTGCCGCCCGAGTGGGACATGACGCAGAGCCCGTACTTCTGGGCGCGACGCACCTCGGGCTCGCCGTCCTTCGGATGCGCATAGCCGCCGAAGCCGTACTTCGCGTGGCGGACTCCATGTCGCGCCATCTCGGCGAAGTCCTCGTCGGTAAGCCCCGGCTCGAGCACCACCGAGCCCGCGTTCACCTTCATCCCGTTCGGGTGGAAGTTCTCGAAGCACTTCGCCGCGGCGATGGCGAGCGCCTTCGAGGCGACGGGATCGTGCGGCCGCCCCGGCGCGTGGACGCCCTCGCCCGCGGAGACGACCGACGTGATCCCGCCGTGGACGTACGAGTCGAGGAAGTCCACCGTCTTCTGGCGCGGCGTGTAGTCGCCGAGGACGACGTGGCAGTGGGAGTCGATCAGCCCGGGGATGACGGTCGTCCCGCGGCAGTCCACGACGACGTCGGCCGACGCGGCGCCCGTCGTCGTCGCCGCGCCGAGCGCCGCGATCCGCCCGTTCTCCACCAGGATCGCTTCGGCGTTGCCCCGCGGCGCCGCGAGGACGCCGGTGGCGACGGCGCCGATGTTCACGAGGCCGAGGCTCCCCACGCCGTCAGTACTCGCCGAGGCAGCGGTCCACGACGGTCTTCGCCGCCTGCCAGTCGTAGGACTTGAACATGCGCCGGTTCACCACGGGCTGCGAGGCCGAGTAGAACATCTCGTACTGGAGCTGGCGCCCGCCGAACTCGGTGCCGACGAAGTCCCAGATAAGCTTCACGAGCTTGATACGCTCGCGCGCGCCCGCGGCCGCGGACTGGTAGTAGCGCTCGGTGTCGGCGCGCGTCTCCGCGCTCGTGAACGCCGCCTCCGACGACGGCACGTTCTGGAACGCGCCGCCCGCCAGCTCACGCAGCGTCCGCGTCATGTCCACGATGAGCCTCCGCTGGAGACTCATCCCGGCATAGATGTACCGGGGGTGCGGCCGCGCCACGCCGCCGGAGACGAGCGGGGAGCGCTCCGCGGCCAGCACGAGGGCGTCGAAGGCGGCGCAGAGCGCGGCGATGTCGCCGCCGAGCGTGGCCTGCACGCCCGGGTCGGCGTCGGCGGTCTGGACCTCGGCGAGCTTCCACGCGAGGCCGGCCATGAACTCGAGCTTCACGCCGAAGCGGACGAGCGACTGGAAGTTGGCGGTCGTGTGCGAGGGCGAGTCGTGGAACTGGGCGTTGACGAGGTCCACGTCCCGGTAGATGAAGACCTGCTCCCACGGCACGAGCACGTCGTCGAAGACGACGGTCGTGTCGATCTCGTCGAAGCGGGAGGAGAGCGGGTAGTCGAACACGCTCGTCGCGGCGGTGGCGTAGGGCCGGCGCGGATAGAGGCGGAGGCCCTCGGCGTTCATCGGCATCACGAGCGAGATCGCGTAGTCGTCGTCGCCGGGAGCGAGAGGCGTGATGTAGGAGACGAAGAGCCAGTCGGCCATCGTCGCGGACGTCGCGAGCGCGTGGGCGCCGCGGACGACGATCCCCGCGTCGGTCTCGCGGACGACGCCGGGATGGAGGAACGGCTCGGGATGCCGGTGCGCGGGCTTCGAGCGGTCCACCTGGGGCGGCACGATCGCGTAGGTGACGTAGAGGTCCTCGGCGCGCGCGCGCTCGTAGAAGCGCACGACGTTGTCGCCGAAGCGCGCGCCGCCCCGGTCGAAGAGCTGCCGCCACGCGGCGAACGCGGTGAGCACGCACGCGACGTGGTCGGGCGTGCGTCCCATGAGGCCGTACGACGGCTCGGCCCAGAAGCGGTGCGCGCGCCGCCGCGCGCCGAGGTCCTCGGCCGAGCGCGGCACGAGCCACATGTTGCCGTGGCGCGTCCCCGTCGCGGGGTCGGTCCAGGTCAGCGCCGGGTCGGCCTCGGCCGCCTTGGCGCGATCGTAGGTCTGGGCGATCGAGCGGATCGGCTCGGCGAAGGCCGCGTGGCTCGTGACGTCCTTGACGCGCTCGCCGTCGAGGTAGACGGCGCGGCCGTCTCTCAGCGCGGCGACGTAACTCGCTCCCGTGCGCACGCGCCAACCTTGCCACAGCGGGCGCGTAATGACAAACGCGGCGGCCGGGTGGTAATGTCTCGCAACCCCAGATCGGAGGGCCCGCGATCGCGCTCAGCCGTCCGCCGCTCGTCGTCGTCCTGCTCGCCGTCCTGCTCCTGGCCCTCGGCGAGACCGGCGGCGCCGTCATGTCGCAGCTCCGGGGGCCGACCGAGCGCTGGGCCGCGGCGCGCGTCGCGGCGAACGCGCGGGCCCACGGCCTCTCGGGCTCGGTGGAGTACGACGACGAGGTGCGCGCCCGCGCGGTCTACGGCGCCGAGGCGGGGCTCTCCTTCTTCCACACCCACGCCGAAGGCGTCGGGCTGATCCTCTTCTTCGCGAGCACCCTCGTCGCGAGCGCCGTGCCCTGGCGGCGCGCGCGCGGCGCGCTCCACCTGCTCCTCGCGCTGGGCGCCTGCTTCCCGCTCGGTTACCTCGTCTACGGCGTCGCCGTGCTCGAGCTCGGCCGCGACGCCGGAATCGAGCTCGCGGAGACCTGGATCCTCACCCCGCTCGGCAGCGTGATGATCCTCGGGCTGCTCGCGCTCGCGCTGGTCCTGAGCGTACGGAGCCGGACGGCACCTGAGGCAGGCCACCCGCGGTCCGAGCCGGTCCCGCGGTCCCCGCTAGAATGACGGATTCCTGGCGCCTCCCTCCCGTGTGGGTCGCCCTCGTCGCCGTCGTCCTCATCGTGTGCGCCGAGCTCGGCGGCGCCTCGATGGTGCGCTTCAAGGTCGAGCTGACGCGCTGGGCGCGCGGCGCGATGCTCGCCCGCCCCGCCGTCCACCGCCTCGTCGGCGTGCGCGACGTGGACGAGCGGATCCTCGACGAGGCGCTGGTGAAGTTCGATGCCGCGCTGCGCCTCTTCCACCTGCACGCCGAGGGGATGGGGCTCGTGATCCTCGCGACCACCACGGTGGCGGCCACCCTGGCCCGGGGCCCGCGCGCCCGGGGGGTCATCATCGCCCTTCTCACGGCGGGCGGAGCGGGCTATCCTCTCGGCTACCTGCTGTGGGCATGGCTCATCCCGCATCGCGGCATCGAGGAGGGGAAGACGATCGCGGAGTGGCTCGTCTGGATCCCGTTCGGCGGCGCGACGATCGTGGCGCTGTGGTGGCTCGCGGGCCTGGTCGCCCTGAGGCTCGTGCGACGGTGACGCGCGCGCTCGCGATCCTCGCGCTCGCGCTGGCGCCCGCCGCCGCCTCGGCGCACCACGTCGGGACTTACACCCCGAAGGACAACGAGGTGACGACGAACTTCAAGCAGGTGAAGTTCTCGGTCCAGGCGAAGAAGTTCGAGGTGGCGCTCCGGCTCTTCGACGAGGGGGCGCTCCGCGCGGAGATGCGCGCGCGGACCGCCGCGCTCCCGGCCGGGCTCGAGGCCGGCACGCGCACGGCCCTCGAGGCCGGGGACGGCGCGGAGGTGGAGCGCGGGCTCATGATCTTCTTCGCGGCACTCGCCCGCGACTTGGCGCTCGAGGGGGATCGCCAGCTCGCCGACCCGTCGCTCGCGCCCGAGGCGCGCGCGGCGCTCGGCCCGCGCTTCCTCGAAGCGACCTGGCGCTACTACAACCTCATCGACTTCGCCGTCGCGACGCGCGATGACAAGACCTCCGTGGCCATGCGCCTCGCGTTCGACGAGGCCGAAGGCTACGCGAAGAAAGCGGGAGCCCCAGAAGGCACTGGGCTACGCGACGCGCTCCGGCGAATCGCCGAGATCCTCGCGCAGCTCATCGACACGTCGTCAACATTCGCAAGGAGGGACCGATGAAGCGACTCACCTGGCTCGTCCTGCTCGTGGTGCTCGCCGCGGGCGTCGCGTGGCTCGCGCCCGCCGCGATCTCCCAGCCGAAGATCGTCAAGATCGGGGACGTCGGCTCCAAGGTCGGCGTCTACGAGGGCTACGGGAAATACCAGACGTGGGGCATCCAGATGGCCGTCGAGGAGCTGAACGCCAAGGGCGGCGTCCTCGGCCACCGGATCGAGATCATCTCCGAGGACGACGAGACGAAGCCCGCGCCGGCCGTGCGCAAGGCCGAGAAGCTCATCCTCCAGGACGACGTGAAGCTCCTCGTCGGCGCCGTCTCGAGCGGGTCCACCATGGCGATGATGGACGTCAGCAAGAAGCTCAAGACGATCCACTGGAACTCGGTCTCCTGCGCCGAGTTCATGCGGACGACGAAGTTCCACAAGTACTACTTCTCGAACCAGCCCGACGCGCGGATGCAGGCGAACGGGCTCGCGAAGTACGTCGTCGAGAAGATGGGCAAGAAGGTCTACATCTTCTACGTCGACTACGCGATGGGGCAGTCGGACGGGCGTCAGTTCAAGACCGCGATCGAGAAGCTCGGCGGCGAGGTCGTCGGCGTCGCCGGCGCACCGCTCGATACCAAGGACTTCAGCCAGTACTTCGGCTCGATCAACGCGTCGGGCGCCGACGTGCTGTTCCTCGCCTTCGCCGGCACCGACTCGCTGCGGCTCATGACCCAGCTCCACTCGTTCGGCATGACCAAGAAGTACCGGCTGGCGGGGATCGACTGCTTCCTGCTCCAGCAGGACCTGCCGTCCATCGCCGACGCCATGGAGGGGTTCGTGCAGCTCAACCACTTCTCGGCGTACAACCCGGACCCGAACATGCAGGCCTTCAACCAGCGGTTCAAGAAGAAGTTCGGCGTGGACGCCAACATCGCCGCGGGCGCCTACGACGCGGTGCTCTTCTGGGCCGCCGCCGTCGAGAAGGCGAAGAGCTTCGACCCCGACCAGGTGGCGGAGGCGCACGAGGGCATGTGCCTGGACAACACGCACATCGGCCGCCAGTGCATCCGCAAGGAAGATCACCAGGTCGTGATGGACATGCACCTCTACCAGGTGAAGGGCGGCAAGAACCTCCCGATCGCCCGCATCAACGGGAGCGACACGATCGGCGAGCCGATGGTCGGCAAGGACCCGGTTGCCGGGTTCACGTGGGAGCTGAAGAAGAAGAACTAAGCGCGCGACGTGGACTACGTCGTCGCGGTCCTGGCGCCGCAGCTCCTGCACGGCCTCGTCTTCGGGGCCGCGCTGGGGCTGCTGGCGCTGGGCCTCACCGTGATCTTCGGGCTCCTGGGCGTGATGAACTTCGCGCACGGCGAGCTCTACATGCTGGGAGCGTACGCCGGGATCGCGGTGATCGGCTGGACGCACTCGTTCTGGGCGGCGCTCGTCGCGGCCCCGCTGGCCGTCGGCCTGATCGGGGCGGTCACCGAGGTCGCGACGCTGCGCCCGATGTACCGGCGCGAGCCCCTCTACGGGCTCATCCTCACCTTCGGCCTGGCGCTCGTCTTCCGCGAGGGCGTGCGCCAGATCTGGGGCGGCGACATGCGGCGCATCCTGCCGCCCTTCACCGGCTCGACGCCGATCCTCGGCATGACGTACCCGGACTACCGGCTCTTCCTCCTCGCCGCCTCCTCGGCGCTCCTGCTTGCCATCTGGCTGTTCTTCACGCGGACCCGCGCCGGCATCGTCGTGCGCGCGGCCGTGCAGGACGCCGAGATGCTCGACGGCCTCGGCGTGGACGTCCGCCGGGTGTTCACGCTGACCTTCGCCGGCTCCGCCGCCCTCGCCGCTCTCGCGGGGTTGCTCCTGGCCCCCGTCTTCACGGTCTACCCCCAGATGGGGGTCGAGATGATCCTCCTCGCGTTCATCGTCGTCATCCTCGGCGGCATGGGCTCCATGGGCGGCTCGGTCGTCGCCGCCTTCGTCATCGGCGTCGCCCAGTCCCTCTTCTCCCTCTGGATGAACCCGCAGCGGGTCGCGATCGCGATCTTCGGCATCATGATCGTCGTCCTCATCGTGCGGCCGCGCGGCTTCTTCGGCCGGGAGGGCGTGCTTGAGTAGGGTCGTGACATGGCGCGCGGCGCTGGTCTTCGCCGTGCTCGCGGCGCTCCCGGGCGTGCCCGGCATCTCGCAGTACTCGCTACTGCTCGCCTTCGACGCGCTCCTCTTCGGCGCGATCGCGATGAGCCTCGACCTCCTCATAGGCTACACTGGGCTCGTCTCGTTCGGCCACGCGGCCTTCTACGGCCTCGGCGCGTACGCGACGGCGATCGTGCTGGAGCGCGGCGTGCTCTCGCTGTGGGCGTGCCTCGGCGCTGCGGTCCTCGTCGTCGGCGCGTACGCGCTCGTCGTGAGCTACTTCGCCACGGCGCGCCGCGGGATCTACTTCGCGCTCCTCACGCTGATCTTCGCCGAGGTCGTCTACACCTTCTTCCGCTACACGCAGACCTTCGGCGGCTCGGACGGCATCCAGGGCCTGCCCGACGCGCGCCTCTGGCCCGGCGCGGCCATCGACACGCCGCTGCGCAAGTACTACCTCGTCCTCACGTACCTCGCGCTCGCCTACGCGGTCTGCCGCCTGGTGGTCACGTCGCACTTCGGCCGCGTCCTCGTCGCGATCCGTGAGAACGAGGACCGCGCGCGCTTCCTCGGCTACAGCGTCCAGCGGTACAAGATGGCGATCTGCATGATCTCCGCGCTGCTCACCGGCCTCGCCGGCGCGATCTACCCGATGCGCTCGGCGTTCGCGACGCCGGACCTCATGCTCTGGACCGAGTCGGGCGAGTTCATCATCTCCGTGATGATCGGCGGCCTCGGCACGCTCGTCGGGCCGGTCATCGGCGGCGCCTTCTTCACGATCCTCCGCGACAAGGTCTCCTCGTACGTGGACTGGTACTTCATCGTCATCGGCGTCGTGCTGATCGTGATCGTGCTCTTCATGCCGCGGGGGCTCCTGGGCTTCCGCCGGCTGCTCGGCTTCAAGCAGTGGCGCGCGACGGCGTAGTCCTCGAGGTCGAGGCGGTCTCCAAGAGCTTCGGCGCGCTGGCGGCGCTCACGGACGTGAGCCTCGCCGTCCGCGAGGGCGAGGTCTTCTCGGTCATCGGGCCGAACGGGGCCGGCAAGTCTACCCTCTTCAACGTGGTCTCCGGCCTCTACGCGCCCTCCGCGGGCCGCGTCCGGCTCCATGGCCGCGAGATCACCGGGCTCGCGCCCGAGGCGATCAATCGCCTCGGCGTCGCCAAGACCTTCCAGATCACCAACGTCTTCCCGGAGATCTCGGTCGGCGAGAACGTGCGCGTGGCGGCGCAGAGCCGCGCCCGCGAGTCGGGCCGCCTCGCCTCGCTCTGGCGCCGGTCGGACGTGGACGCGCGCGTGGGCGAGCTCCTCGGCCCCTTCGGCCTCGCCGCCAAGCGGGACGAGCTGGCCGAGAACCTCGCGCACGGCGAGCAGCGCTACCTCGAGATCTGCCTGGCCCTCGCGACGGAGCCGACGCTCCTCCTGCTCGACGAGCCGACCGCCGGCATGACGCCCGGCGAGACGAAGGACGCGACGCGGCTCATCCGCGAGGTCGCGCGGCGGCGCGGGCTCACGCTGCTCCTGATCGAGCACGACATGTCGGTCGTCATGGGGATCTCGGACCGCGTCGCCGTGCTCCACTTCGGCGAGAAGATCGCGGAGGGCCCGCCGGACGCGATCCGGAACGACCCGAAGGTCATCGAGGCCTACCTCGGCGGCGGCGAGGACTAGCCCGTGCTCACGATCGCCGACCTCCACGCGGGCTACGGCGCGACGCCGATCCTCTTCGGCGTCTCGCTCGAGGTCCGTCCGGGCGAGGCCGTGGCGCTCCTCGGCAAGAACGGCATGGGCAAGACGACCCTCCTGAAGACGGCGATCGGCTTCCTCAAGCCGTCGCGCGGCACGATCGAGTTCGAGGGCCGCGACCTCACGCGCCTGACGCCCCACGACATCGCGCGCCTCGGCATCGGGCTCGTGCCGGAGAACCGTCGCATCTTCCCCGGCCTCACCGTGCGCGAGAACCTCGAGCTCGGCCTCTCGGCCGCGCCCGGCCGCTCGGCCGCGCTCCGGCAGCGGCGGCTCGCGGAGGTCTTCCACCACTTCCCACGCCTCGCCGAGCGCATCGACCAGCCGGGTAAGACGCTCTCCGGCGGCGAGCAGCAGATGCTCGCGATCGCGCGCGTGATGATGGCGGGCGCGCGGCTCATCCTGATGGACGAGCCGACGCAGGGGCTCGCGCCCGCGTTCATCCGCCACGTGCGCGACATGATCGCGGAGCTCAAGCGGCTCGGCGTCACCGTGCTCCTCGTCGAGCAGAACGCCCGCGTCGCGCTCTCCGTTTGCGACCGCGGCTACATCATGGAGAAGGGGCTCATCGTGTTCGAGGCGTCCGCGCGGGAGCTCCGCGAGAGCCCGGTCACGCGTGAAAAGCTGGGCGTCTAACCTCGTCGGCGGCTCGCTGCGCGACAC
Organism: Candidatus Methylomirabilota bacterium; assembly: GCA_035260325.1. Classification (NCBI taxonomy): domain Bacteria; phylum Methylomirabilota (SeqCode); species Candidatus Methylomirabilota bacterium. Next base: position 8,940 of record DATFVL010000247.1, read on the forward strand.
GATCCCCCGCGCGGCGCTCGCCGTCGTCCTGCTGGGCGCGCTCGTCTGGCTCCTCCCCGGGCGCCGCCCGGGCGAGGAGGGCGACCACCACGGGGGACACGCGCCGGCGCTCGACCCGTTCGAGACGGCCGGCGTCAGCGAGCTCAAGGAGGGCCAGCGCGGCCTGCGGTTGGCGCTGCCGACGCTCGACGGCCGCCGAATGACGCTCGAGGACCACGCGGGCAAGCTCGTGGTCCTGAACTTCTGGGCGACGTGGTGCCGGCCCTGCACCGACGAGATGCCGACGCTCGAGGCGCTCTGGCGGCGGTACCGGGAGCGCGGGCTCGTCGTGCTCGGCGTCGCGGTGGACCGCGGCGCGCCCCGCGCCCTGCTCGACCCGTACGTCAAGGGCCTCGCGCTGACCTTCCCGATCCTGCTCGACGCCGACATGGCGGCCGCCCGCGCGTGGCGCGTCGGCGCGATCCCCACGACGTTCGTCGTCAGGCCGGGCGGCGAGGTCGCGGGCGTCGCGCTCGGCCCGCGCGAGTGGGACGGCCGCGAGATGACGGCGCTGCTCGAGCGCCTGCTCCCCGCCGCCCCCGGCGGCCGCTAAGCCCGCGGCGCCGTCGCGAGGGGGCCCCGGCGCAGCCGCGCGGAAGCGCTCGCGTCACGGCCGACATCTATATAGATGATGCTGGACTACCCGAAGGAATTCGAGCGGGACGTGACGCTCAGGGACGGCACGCGTGTGCACGTGCGGCCGATCCGCCCCGACGACGCGCCGCGCCTGTCGGAGCTCTACGACCGGCTGAGCCGTCACACGGTCTACCAGCGCTTCTTCACCGTGATGAAGCGCTTGCCCGCCGATTGGGCACAGACGCTCGCGTCGGTGGACTACCGGACGCGCTTCGCCGTCGTCGCCGAGCAGCCGAGCGAGCGCGGGCCGGAGCTGGTGGGCGTGGGGCGTTACGAGCCGACCGACGAGCCCGAGACCGTGGAGGTCGCCTTCGTCGTCCAGGACGGCTGGCAGGACCGCGGCCTCGGCACCGTCCTCGTGAAGGACGTCCTCCGCGCGGCCGTCGAGCGCGGCGTGCGCCGCTTCCGCGCCTACGTGCTCGCCGACAACCGGCGGATGCTCGACCTCATCCGGCGCTTCGGCGACGTGAAGGAGCGCAGGGTCGAGCAGGGCGTCGTCGAGCTCGTCTTCACGCCGCGCGGCCGCTCGCCGTCCGAGGCGAGCGAAATCTAGGAGACCAGGCGCGCGATCACGAAGGCGGCGCCGGCGGCGAGACCGCCGATCAGCACGGTCTGGAGCGCGCTCCTCCCGCGCGGCGAGCCGGTGAAGCGGCCCTTGATCCAGCCGAACACGCCGAGCGCGACGAGCGTCACGAGCACCGACCACGGCAGCGCCGCCGACGCGCGCGCCGCCGCCATGTAGGGGATCAGCGGCACGATCCCGCCCACGACGTACGCCCCGGCGATCACGACCGCGCTCTGCCGAGCGCGCGCGGGGTCGGGCTGCTCCAGCCCGAGCTCGAAGCGCATCATGAAGTCGCGCCACGCCTCGGGGCGCTTCTTCAGCGCGTTGACGACGGGCTCGCTCTCCTCGCGCGTGAGCCCGTGCGACACCAGGAGCTCCATCACCTCGGCGGCCTCGAGCTCGGGGTTCTCGGCGATCTCCTGCTCCTCGCGCGCGCGCTCGTTCACGTAGTGGTCGACGTCGCTCTTGCCCGCGAGGTAGCCGCCGAGGCCCATCGCGATCGAGCCGGCGGCGATCTCCGCGAGCCCGGCGGTGACGATGATGGCCGTGGAGTCCACGGCGCCGGAGAGCCCGGCGGCGAGCGCGAAGGGCACGGTGAGCCCGTCCGACATCCCGATGACGGTGTCGCGGACGACGAGGCTCCCGGTGAAGTGGTGTTCGACGTGCGGTGTCAGCGGCATGGCGGCCTCCCCGCAGGAGCTTCTCACGACAACGGGGGCCCGGGATACTGCCGCGCGAGGAGCCCCTCAGCCGGCCTTGTGCTCCAGCATGAGCTGCGCCGCGTCCTTCACCTCCTGGCCGGACTCGATCGTCACGACGTTCCTCGACATCACGGAGCCGACGGTCATCCACGCAAGGAGATCGTGGATCTCCCACGCGGAGCGGTTCGCCGCCGACGAAAGCAGGTTCGACCGAATGTCCCGAGCACGGGCATCGTGGGCGGCGCGGTCACGCAAGAGATCGTCATCCGATCCCGGACCCTGGGCATCGGTCCCGCCTCTAATGGCCGGCGATCAGCTCGGCGAGATGCTCGAACACCGGCGGCCACACCAGAGTGGTCGCGATGCCCACGCCGATCAGGAACACGATCAGGCAGCGGGAGATCTTCATGTCCTTCTTGCGAAACGCGAGGTGCAGCACGGCCCAGCTGCCGAGCCACGCGATCAACGCGAGCGTCTCCTTGCCCGAATAGGGCCCGATCCCGTCGGCGCCCGGCATCCAGAGTTTGCCGACCCAGTGCACCCATGCGTTGAACCCCGCGAACGCCGCGGTGAAGAGGTTCACCACCGCGAGGGTCAGCATCCCGAACATGGCCGACGCGAGCGCGGCGGCGGCGACACCGCCCGGCACCCACTCACGCGCCGGCCGCCCGATCACCTCCACATCTCTCCGCTCGTTCATCTCGTCTCCACCGCTGTCAGCGTCATAGCTGCCCCTCCCCTCACGCGGGCTTCAGCTTGGTGACCGCGGCGCCCAGACCGAAGGCGACCACGAGATAGAAGAACGCGAGCCCGATCAACGCGGCGATCGTGTAGCGGAGCCAGGGCCGCTCGAGCACCTGCGTGCCGTACTTCGTGAGCAGGAACGCGGCGCACACCATGAGCGGCAGCGTGAAGAGCCCGGTGAACTCCTTGAACTCGAAGAAGATCTTGTGCACCGGCGGCACGTTCGTCACGAAGTACGAGCGGGGACTGTCCGGAACGGGCGCCCGGTAGTAGATGTAGAGCCAGTTGCCGAAGCAGATGGCGAGGAACGAGAAGGTCGCCGCCACCGTGGCGAGCAGCTGCAGGTCGGCGAACGCGCGGATGCGGCCCGTCAGGAGCCGCCAGCCGAGGTAGAGCCCGATCGTGCCGACGAACAGGTAGAGGAACGCCGTCATCCCGTGGAGCGCCGCGGGCACTGCGCCGGCGCCGGCGCCGAGCAGCTTCGTGAACGGCGCCGTGGCCAGCGTGAACGCCAGCGCGCTCCCGATCATGATCGCCACCACCGCGATCAGCGACCGCGGCGAGGCTTCCCGCATCTCGTGGTTCTCGTGCAGCACACTCATCGTCGACCTTCCTCCTGGCGGCAGCTGTTCCTTGCTCTTCCGTGCGTCGTCCACGCTCCTCCATCGTTCACGACGACGCGAGGCGGTGTCAAGGAGGCGGGTTTCAGCCGTGGCGGCGCCACGGAAGCGCATCCTGGCGTGGCGGGCAGACGGTCTCGAGTGCTGATGACCGAACATCGGGGCGCCAGTTGGCGACGACTCAGAACTCGATGCGCGCGCCGAGCTCGACGACGCGATTTGGCGGGATGTTGAAGAAGTCGGTCGCCGCACTCGCGTTGCGCGCCATGAAGCTGAACAGACGCTTCCGCCACCGCATCATCGGGGCTGGGCCGGTCGGTAGCAGTCGCGAGCTGTCCACGTAGTAGGTCGTCTCCTCCGCCTGCGCCCTGATGCCGCGGTCGGCGCAGATGGCGAGAATCTCCCGCGCGTCCGGCCGTTCCATGAAACCGTAGTATGCCCGGACGCGATGGAATCCCTGCGGCAGCGCCTCGGTGGTCACGCGCTTGTCGTGCTCCACCTCCGGCACCTCCTCGGTGATGATCGAGAGCAGGATGATCTTCTCGTGGAGGGTCTTGTTGTACATGAGGTGGCGCTGCAGGACCAGCGGCGCGCCCTCGACGTCGTGGGCCAGGAAGACCGCCGTGCCGCGCACGCGCGGTGGCTTCGTACGCTCCACCTCATCGAGGAAGCGATCCATCGGGACCGCGACCTGCGCCAGGAACCTCCGGAGGAGGTCGGTTCCACGATTCCAGGTACTCATGAGCAGAAAGACGCCGCCGCCGATCGCGAGCGGCACCCAGCCGCCATGCGCGATCTTGACGATGTTGGCTCCGAAGAACGCGACGTCGATCGCGAGGAATGCGCCGGCCAGCGCGCCCGCCCGCACCGCCGACCAGTGCCAGCGCTCTCGCGCAATGACGTAGAACAGCACCGTCGTCACCGCCATCGTTCCGGTCACGGCGACGCCGTACGCGCCCCCCAGGGCGCTCGACGACTCGAAGCCGAGGACGAGCAGCAAGCAACCGATCATCAGGGCCGTGTTCACTTCCGGGATGTAGATCTGTCCTGGCTCCGACCGCGACGTATGAACGATCGAGACGCGGGGGCTGTAGTGGAGCTGCACGCATTGCTGCGTCAACGAGAACGCGCCGGAGATGAGGGCTTGTGACGCGACGACGGTGGCGAGCGTCGCGATCGCGACGAGCGGGTAGAGAAAGGAACGCGGCGCCAAGAGGTAGAACGGGTTCTGGACCGCGTCGGGAACGCGCAGCACCAGGGCGCCCTGCCCGAAATAGTTGAGCAGGAGCGCAGGGAACACGACCCCGAACCAGACCAGGCGGATGGGTGTGCGGCCGAAGTGCCCCATGTCCGCGTACAGCGCTTCCGCCCCGGTCACGGCGAGCACGACCGAGCCGAGCACAAGGAAGCCGGCGACGCCGTGTTCCAGGAAGAACTGAACGCCGTACCACGGGTTCAGCGCGAGCAGAATCGCCGGCTCGCGAACGATCTCGAGGGTCCCGAGCGTCGCGATCGTGCCGAACCACACGAGCATGATCGGGCCGAAGACGCTGCCCACCCTCGCCGTCCCGTACTTCTGGACGAAAAACAGCAGGAAGAGGATGAGCAGGGTAGCCGGGAGCACGTAGGGTTTGAACGCCGGTGTGGCGATCTCGAGACCTTCGGCGGCGCTGAGCACGGAGATTGCCGGCGTGATGACGCCGTCGCCGTACAGCAGGGCAGCGCCGAAGAGCCCCAGCGCGAGGAGGACACGCCGACGCCGCTTCTGGCGCAGCAGGGCGAGCAGGGCCACGACGCCGCCTTCGCCGTGGTTGTCCAAGCGCATGACGACGATGATGTACTTCACGCTGACGATCAGGATCAACGACCAGACGATGAGCGACAGCACGCCGTAGACGGTGGAGCCCGTCGGCACCAGCCCGTACTCGGCGTTGAAGCACGCCCTGAGCGCGTAGAGAGGGCTCGTACCGATGTCGCCGTACACGACGCCGAGGGTGGTCAACGAGAGGGCCGCAAGGCGCGATCCTGTCGGGCTCGGTTCCGCAGCCGGGCGATGCCGTGATCGTGCGGTCCTGCGATCGGCTGGGAGTTGCGGGTTTGCGTCGTGAACGCTCGTCCTCACACCGATTACAGGATACTTGACGACGGCAGTTCGTCGAAGCAAAACACCCAGGATCTAGATGTTCATCGGTCTCCTAAGTTCGTTCAGCGTCCTAGCCACTCGCGAGGCGACGGCGCATCCGCTCGAGCTGCCCCTCGAGGCTTCTGTCCAACAGCACGCTGCCGCTCCCCGATGCGCTCCTGCACGCGTTGGTGAAACGCGTTTGGTGCTCAGCAAGCTTCAGCCCCGGAGACACGCGAGGCCGCCCGAGAACGTCCTCGCGGAACGTAAGGAGAATCCTGGTCTCATTCGCGAACATTGCCACCGCCGCCTCTCTTGAAGGGTTCGAACCCCTCGGCGCGAGCCGAGGGGGGAGCGGGTCACGTTCCTAAGCGTGCGCGACCTGCGCGGGCCAGATCTTGCGCTGGAGCGTGATCATGAGGGCCGCCCCGACGAACGCGGCAATACCTGTCCCGCCCCAACCCGCCTCCGGCGCCCCCAGGGTTTGGAAGATCCAGCTCCCCACGACGCTCCCGCCGAGACCGAAGATGATGTCCCAGAGCAGCCCGTACCCTCCGCCCTTCATGGCGATCCCGGCCAGCCAGCCGCTCATCAGTCCGACGAGAACCGACGCCCCGAACATTTCGAAATGCATGGCTCGTCCTCCTTGACCGGGTGCTCCGACCCACCCCCCGCGATCTCGCTTGACTTACTCCTTATATCATTATATAAGTTATATATCAAATAAAGATTATATAAGTCTAGACGCGAGCCGGGTGTCCGGTCAGGAGTCGGCTGGGCCGGCAGGGGGTGGTGATGTTCACGAATAAGACGAAAGTCCTCCTCATTCTCACGCAGGACGTCCTGGACCGGGCTCGGGTCTTGGCGGGGAAGGCGACGACCGCGCTCAAGCTCCCGGTGAGCGTCCAGATCGTCCTCCGGGCCCTCATCGAAGTGGGGCTGAAGCCAGATAACCACCCGGCTCTCCTCGCCAACGTTGAGGGTCAGGCCAAGGCGGTCCGCCACCAGCGGAGCGTGGCGGGTCGAGCAGGACTGAGTGGGAATTGACCGCAGAGGCGCAGACGTTTCCCGAGACTGAGTAAACAACGAGAGACCGAAGAGGAGAGCACCATGAACACCATGCTTCGCTGGTCGCCGGCCCGGCAGTTCCACTTCCACAACGACGTCGACGACCTAGCCGAGAGGTTCTTCGGCGGCGCCACGGATGAGGCGGCTCAGCGTCCCTCGTGGCTTCCCGCCGCGGACGGGCGGATGGAGGACGGCATCTACGTCATCCAGCTCGCCCTCCCCGGCGTGGATCCGAAGGACGTGCAGGTGTCCGTGATGGACAACGTCCTCACCGTCAAGGGCGAGCGCAAGGCCGATCACGACACCGCGGGCAAGGACTATTTCGTCCGCGAGGTGGTGTACGGCGCGTTCCAGCGGAATTTCGCCCTTCCTGAAGGCGTCGACGCCGCCCAGGTGGAGGCGAAGTACGAGAAGGGAATGCTCGAGGTGAGGGTCCCCGCGCCGCAAGCCGCGACGCCGAGGACGATCGAAGTCAAGGCCGCCTGATCGAGGCCGAGACGACGAGGGGGCTACGGGTCGTCCCGTAACCCCCTCATCTTTTGGAGCGGGCGACCGGATTCGAACCGGCGACGTCCAGCTTGGGAATTTTCCCGCTCCCTCTCCCGAATTATCGCGCGATCTCATAAATCCGCAGCTTGCGGCCCCCCACCTGGGTCGCGTGACTCTCGATGACACCCCGTTATACCGCCTCATGGGCAGCATCGTGGGCAGTACGGCTTGGACAGAATATCGAACTTCTAATCCGAGGGTCGCAGGTTCGACTCCTGCCAGGCGCACCACCAGATCACAGACACAGCGGAGACAGAACGGAGACAGCACACGCCGCCGGGCGCGTGATCTCGCCTCGATGCAATCAACGGGGCGCCGGCCATGACGGCCGCCATCTACGGCCGCGTCTCGACCCTCGATCAGGATCCGACCGCGCAGGTCGAGCAGCTCAGGACGTACTGCCAGGCGCGAGGGTGGGATTCCCACGAATACGTGGATCATGGCGTGAGCGGTGGGAGGCAGCGGCGTCCGGGCCTCGACGCGCTGTTGCAGGACGTCCGTAGGCGCAAGGTGAGCCTGGTCGTGTGTACGAAGCTCGATCGCTTGGCGCGTTCTCTCGAGCACCTGGTCGCCCTCGGCGGGGAGTTCAAGGCACTCGGCATCGACCTTGTGGTGCT
>DATFVL010000248.1 GCA_035260325.1 Candidatus Methylomirabilota bacterium
TAGCGACGGCTCCCTGGTCGGCGTGAGAATCGCGTCGACCAAGACAAACGGTCCCCACAGCCGGGGCCAAGGAGCCGCCAATGACGAAGAGAACAGCGAGAGCGCAGCGAACGCAAGCGAAGAATGGCGCAGGCCCGGCGCAGGGCGGCCCGGACGTAGGCCTGCCGGGTCTTCGGCACGAGGGCGGCGAGGTTGCGGCCCTTGTGCAGCTGGCAGCGTTGGATCACCGCCGCGTCGCCGAGGACATCGCCGAGCGCCTTGCGCAGCCCCTTGCCCCCGTCGATCACGCACAGCACGCGCCCCTCGAGCGCGAGCCCGCGCGCCAGCAGGTCCTGCAGCAGCTCGGTACACACCACGGCGTTCTCCGTCGAGCCCAGGCGCAGTCCCAGGGGCACCTTACCCCCGGCGCGCGTGATCCCCAGGACCACGATCACCGTCTGCTGGGCCACCACGACGCCGTCCATGAATAGCGCCACCACCTCGAGCCCCTCCAGGCGCCGGGTGAGCTGCTCCTGCAGCCGCTGCCGGGTCCGTCGCACCACCGTCCGACTGACGGCACTCTTGCTACTGCCCCGGGTGCGCCACCCGCTCGGCCGAGCCTCGAGACTGGCTTCGTACTGGCGCGTCGACACCCCGGCGAGCAGCTGCTGCATCATCCGCGCGCTCAGCGGATCGCGGCCGCGAAACGCCGCCACGGATGGCAACGTCGCTTCCCCGCCGATCGTCCGCCGCACCCGGGGGCGACGCACCTGCACCCGCCGGCCGCCGAAGGTGAGCTCCGTCGCGGCCGTCCCCCAGTGATGATGCGTGCGCTGCGTCTGCTGCCGGCCCTTGGGGCCCGCCAGGGCGACGGCCTCCTCGTGAAACAGTTCGTCCAGCGCCGCCAGTCCATGGGCATGGACCCACGCGAGCAAGTGATGGCGGGTGGTCGTCATCCCGGCGAGCATCGGCTCCACCAGGTGAGCCAGTTCCGGGCCGGCCCCATTCTCCGCTTGCGTTCGCTGCGCTTCCGCTGTTCTCTTCGTCATTGGCGGCTCCTTGGTCCCGGTGGTGGGGACCGTTTGTCTTGGTCGACGCGATTCTCACGCCGACCAGGGAGCCGTCGCTACTCAGTTCTCAAGTTCAACAGGGACCGGGACATCCCCTGACGATCTTGGCGCACGACTTGGTCGGATACCCGCGCGCCGCTCTCAGTCCCGGAGCCCTCATGGATCGGCCGAGCCCGATACGTGGCGCACAGGACACGTCCGGCCAAAAAGTGTATGTGCAGTTCTGCATCCATGTGGAGGTAGCACTCAGCGATGGGACGCTGGTTCCCGAGACGCTCCAGAAATTGAAATTCTACGTTGGCGAGACCCTTTACGAGTTCACGCCTGAGTTCTCGGCGACGTTCTAGGCGATTCATCTTGGCTTTCTATTATACAGTCATGGGATAATTGCCATACGGAAAGGCGGGGGGATGCCATGGCCGCGGCTGAGGTCGTCGTCGTCGGGGGCGGAGTGAACGGGGCGAGCACGGCCTTCCACCTGACCCGGCTGGGCGTCCGGAACGTCCTGCTCCTCGAGCGCCGCGGGCTCGCGTCGGGCGCGACGGGCAAGTCGGGCGCGCTCGTCCGCATGCACTACACGAACGAGCACGAGTCGCGCCTGGCCTTCGAGAGCCTCAAGGTGTTCCAGAACTTCGACGCGCTCGTGGGCGGCGAGTGCGGCTTCGAGGCGATCGGGTTCCTCGAGCTCGTGCCGCGCGGCTACGAGGCGGCGCTCCGGCGGAACGTCGAGACGCAGCAGCGCATCGGGATCAAGACGGAGCTGGTCTCGCACGACGACCTCCGGCGGCTCGCGCCCGGCATCCGGGTCGACGACCTCGGCGGCGCGGCGTGGGAGCCCGATTCGGGCTTCGCCGACCCGAACGCGACCGCGTTCGCGTTCGCCGCCGCCGCGCAGCGGGGCGGCGCGCGGATCGAGACCGGCCGCGAGGTCACGCGGGTCCTCGTCGAGCGCGGGCGCGTCGCCGGCGTCGAGACGCCCCAGGGCCGCGTGGACGCTCCGGTGGTCGTGCTGGTCCCGGGCGCGTGGGCCGGCCGCCTCCTCGGCCCGCTCGGCCTCGACTTCGGGCTCGAGCCGTTCCGCATCCAGGTCTCGATCTTCCGCTGGCCGGCTGGCCTGACGCGGCCCCATCCGGTCATCATCGACGCGGTCCACAAGTCGTGGATGCGTCCGGAGGGGAGCGCCGCGACGCTCATCGGCATCGAGCTTGGGCGCGGCCACGCCGACCCCGACGCGTTCAACGAGGGCGTGGACCCGGGCTTCGTCGCGACCTCCCGCGAGGCGCTCGCGGCGCGGCTGCCCGCGTTCGCGGGCGCGACGATGCGCGGCGGCTGGGCCGGCATGATCATGATGAGCCCGGACGGCCGGCCGCTCATCGACCGGATCGCGTCCGTCGAGGGCCTCTTCGTGATGCTCGGCGACTCCGGCACGAGCTTCAAGACGGCGCCCGCGATCGGCCGGTGCCTGGCCGAGTGGATCGTGGAAGGCAAGCCGCGCCTGCTCGATCTCACGCCGTTCCGCGCGACCCGCTTCGCCGAGGGCAAGCCCTGGGTGGACGAGTTCAACTACGGGCGCGAGCGGCTGTCGATCTCGCGCTAGTCGCGCCGCGCGGCGCGGTCCCTCACGCCGAGCGCCTCGCACACGATCAGCGGCAGGAGCCAGGACCCCACGTCGAACAGGACGACGAGGAGGACCGGCCAGAAGCCGAAGAGCGCCGGGCGGTTGAGCGTCGCCGACAGCACGCGGAGCCCGAAGACGCCGAGGACCGTCACGATCGCCGGGATCGGCGACCGCCCGGCGCGGCCGACCGCGCGGCGAGACGCGTAGACGGCGTTCATCACCGCCAGCGCCACCGCGAGGAAGAGCGCGAAGTAGCCCAGGAAATGGGTGAGCAGGACGATGGATCGGGCGCTCATGGGTCAGCCCCCCTCGGGCTCGGCGAGGTGCGTGCGGCGCACGCGCGCCTGCACGTCCTGGACGACGCCCCGCTCGAGCGCGATCTCGACCTCGTGGTGCTCCACGTCCCAGCGGCTGACGGTCGCGACCCAGCCGAAGCGCCGGCGCCGGCGCGGCACCACGGTCCGCCCGCGGTAGACTAGCACGCGCCGGTCGGGGGCCGCGAGCTGCTCGTGCTCCTCGGGCTCGGCGCCGCAGAGGCCCAGCACCTGGTCGAGCGTCGTGACGCCGGGCTCGAGGCGCGCGAGGGTCTCGCGCCGGACCACCGTGCCCGTCTGTCGCGCGGCGCCGCCGCGCGGGTCGACGTGGATCCGGCGGGCGACCTTCGCGCCGACGCGCCGCGCGGCCATCGCGACGAGCGGGCCGGCGAGGTTGCCGAGCGCGAAGAAGACGATGGGGATCAGCACCGGCGCCCACGACTGCCAGCCGGTGTAGTAGCCGAACTGCACGGTCAGCACCTGCGGCACCGTCCCCTCGGAGTGGTCGAGGAACACCGAGACGACCTCCGTCGACTCGAGGGTCTCGCTCCTCCGGCGGTCAGCGGTCCGCGGGAAGACGTCCTGGATCTTGAGCTCGGCGGCCTGCGCGAAGTCGATCAGGAGCTGCGCGGGCTCGTCCGCGAGGCGGACGAGCCGGCGCCGGTTCTCGAGGTAGAGGGGGAACATCGCGCGCGGCCGGACGTCGTTGAAGCTCAGTGACGCCGTGTAGCGCCGGCCCCAGAAGGCGTTCTCGATCCAGCTCGCCTCGCGCGGCTTCACGAGGCGAGGCAGTCCCATCCGGAGCTGGATGAGGAACGTGCGGTTCACCAGCATCGGCGTCCACGGGATGCGCACGTAGCTGACGGGCGCGGTGAGCCCGAGCGGCCCGCCCTGGCGCACGAACGTGACGAAGGGCGCCCCGCCGGCGATCGGCTCCGGCGGCTGCTCCGTGCGGGCCTGATAGAGGCTCTGCGCGTAGAGCGGCAGGCGGCCCTCGCCGACGACGGCGTAGCCGCGCTCCTCGACGTAGCGCGCGAGCGCGGGATCGGGCGGGCCCGGCGTCATGAGGCCATCCACCTCGTCGGGCCAGAGGAGGTAGAGGTCCTGCTCGACGGCCGCGCCCGAGCGCGTGGGCGGGATGACGAGGCTCCACAGGAGATCCACCCGGGCCGCCGCGAGCGCCGGCGAGACGCTCGCGCGCACGAAGAGCGGCCCGATGGCGAAGTCGGGGTTCGGCCGTGAGGCGAGGAACACCTGCGCGCCCGCGGGGGAGGCGGCGGCCAGGATCGCGAGCAGCGTCGCGAGCCCGCACGCGAGCAACGGGCTAGATCTTGACAGGCGTGAACTCGCGCGTGAGGTGCTCCTCGAGCGGGAGCTTCTTCCGGATCACGGCGTACTCGAGCAGCGTGCCCTGCATGACCGCGAGCGCGGTCAGGTCGATGCGGCCGTCGACGGGCAGGAGCGGCCCGGAAATCTTGTGGGCGGCGAGCACCGCCTCGGGCGTCCAGCCGAGCCGTTTTGCGCAGAGCTCCGCCGCCTCCTTCGGGGTCTCGCGCATGAGCCGCATCGCCCGGAACATCGCCCGCATGCTCTTCCGGATCTCGCCGGGCCGCGCCTTGATCGCGTCCTCCGACGCGTACTGGATCTGGCTGATCCACCGGCCCGTGACGGCGTCGAAGCGCAGCAGCACCTTCGACTTGCCCTGGAGCTCGGTCACCGCGCCGCCGTCGCCCCAGACGTAGGCGCCGATCTCGTGGCGCGCCATCGCCGCGAGCTGGGCGTCGAGCCCGCCGAGGCCCACGATCTGGACGTCGCGGTCCGGGTCCCAGCCCTGCTTCCGGGCGAGCATGCGCGCGAAGATCCACGTGGTCGCGCCGGCCCGCGTGACGCCGATCGCCTTGCCCTTGAGGTCGGCCACGCCGCGCACGTCGGTCGCGACGTTCAGCGTGAAGTGGTTACCCTCGGTGTGGGTCGCGACCATCTTGATGGCCGAGCCCGCCTCACGGAACACGAGGATGTCGGTCGAGCCCGTCACGGCGACGAGGATCTCGCCCGCCATCACCGCCTTCAGGAGGTCGGGGCCGCCGCGGAAGGGGACGAACTCGGTGGCGAGCCCCTCGTCCCTGAAGAAGCCCTTCTCGAGCGCGACGATGATCGGCCCCGCCATCGAGTAGTCGCCGAGCACCGCGGTGCCGATCTTCACGGCGCTCCGGGCGCGGGCCGGCCGCGGCGCGAGGGCGGCCGGCGCGGCGGCGGCCGCGGCTCCGGCGAGGAAGCGACGTCGGGTCAGCGAGACGCTGGGCATGGCTGGTCTCCTTGACATTCTTTCAGATCTTCCCTACGTTGGGTCGCGCTTTCCATGAGTGACACCCTGGTTCCCACGCAGTGCTCCCGCCGATGCTACATCGCGCCGCGCCCCCTCGACAATCGCGGCGCCGCGGGCACGCCGGCCTCGCGGGCCCCGTGACCGACGCCCCGGTCACCTACGCGGCCCGCGACGGCGTCGCGTGGATCACGCTGAACCGGCCGCGCGTGCTCAACGCGCTCGACACCGAGCTCGCCGCCGCGCTCGCCGACCACGCGGAGGCCGCCGCGGCCGACGCCGGCGTCACGTTCGTGGTCGTCCGCGGCGCCGGGCGGGCATTCTGCTCGGGGATGGACCGGACGGCGCTCGCGGCCGGCGCCATCGCCGAGCCCTTCTACCGCCACTGGATCCGCGCGCTCAACCACCTCGAGGACATGCCGAAGGTCTCGCTCGCCGTCCTGCACGGCCACTCGATCGGCGGCGGTCTCCAGCTGGCGCTCGCCTGCGACCTCCGCCTGGCGACCGAGGACGCGGTCCTCAGCCTCGGCGCCACGCGCCACGGGCTCATCCCCGACGGCGCGATCCTGCGACTGGCGCGCGTCGTGGGCGTGGGGCGCGCGAAGGAGCTGACGCTCCTGAACGACGACGTGAGCCCGGCGGCGGCCCGGGCGATGGGCCTCGTCAACTGGGTGTGCGCGCCGGCGGAGCTCGAGCGGACGCTCGCCGAGATCATCGCCAAGGCGCACGCCGCGTCGCCGACCGCGAACGCGCACGCGAAGCGCCTCCTCCACGAGTCGTTCCACCGCGACCCGCGGGCGATGATCGAGGAGGTCGTGCGCTCGCAGAAGGACTGCATGGCGTCCTGGGAGATCGAGGAGGCCAACCGCGCCTGGCAGGACAAGCGCGAAGCCGTCTTCCATCCACGCCGGCGCGAAGCGCGCGACGGCTCCTGAAGGCGCCCCGCGAGGGGAACGGAGACGTCATGGCGTACACGGACATCCTCTACGAGAAGCGGGACGGCGTCGCCTGGATCACGATCAACCGGCCCGAGGTGCGCAACGCGTTCCGGACGCGGACCGTCGCCGAGCTGACCGAGGCGTTCACGGACGCGCGCTGGGACCCGGCCGTCGGCGTGGTGGTGCTGACGGGCGCGGGCGACAAGGCATTCTGCTCGGGCGGCGACCAGAAGGAGCGCGGTCAGGGCGGCTACGCGCCTGGCGCCGCAGGCACCGAGGTCCAACGGCCCATGGACGTGGAGGCGCTCCACAGCGCGATCCGGCACATCCCAAAGCCGGTGATCGCCATGGTCAACGGCTTTGCGATCGGCGGCGGGCACGTCCTCCACGTCCTCTGCGACCTCACGGTCGCCTCGGAGAACGCGGTCTTCGGCCAGACGGGCCCCCGGGTGGGCAGCGTGGACGCCGGGCACGGCACGGGCTACCTGGCGCGCCTCGTGGGCGAGAAGAAGGCGCGGGAGATCTGGTACCTCTGCCGCCAGTACACGGCGCAGGAGGCGCTCGCCATGGGGCTCGTCAACAAGGTGGTGCCCCTCCGGGACCTCCGGGCCGAGGTCGAGCAGTGGTGCCGGGAGCTCCTCGACAAGAGCCCGACGGCTCTCGCCCTCGCCAAGCAGTCGTTCAACATCGACTCCGAGCAGCGTGCCGGGGTGGCGCAGTTCGCCCACACCGCCCTCAACCTCTACTACCAGACCGAGGAGGCGATGGAGGGCCGGAACGCGTTCGTCGAGAAGCGCCCCGTCGACTTCAAGAAGTTCCGCAGGTGACCAGAAAGTTTCCGTAAATGGCACGGCGGTGACACGTTCGCTGACACGGGGCCGGGCGTCTCGGTGATCCGTTCCGAAGAATATCGGGTACTTCCGACGGCGTTCACGCTGGCAGGGACCTTGCCTATGCCCCGGGGCATGACGCTTCGGCTCTTCGTGATCGCCGCCGCCCTTCTCGCCGGTCTCGCGCTGGTCGCCTCGGGCGCCTAGCCCGGGTCGCCGCGGTCCCCCGAGGCCCGCGGATGAGCCCGCCCCCCGGCCGGCTGGACGTCTACCCGGCGCCCGGGCGGGAGGGCCGCCTCCCGAAGCCCGTCTGAGGTAAACTCCCGCCCGGCACATGGCCTGCTCACTCGCCCGCTTCTTCGGCTTCGCCGAGCGTCGCACGGACCTCGCGACCGAGCTCCGCGCCGGCGTGACCACGTTCATGGTCATGGCCTACATCATCTTCGTGAACCCGATCGTCCTCGGCTACGTCGGCGTCCAGGGGCTCGAGGCCAAGGGCCTGCCGTTCGCCGCGACGCTGACCGCGACGTGTCTCACGGCGGGCGTGCTCTCGATCGTCATGGGCCTCGCGAGCAACTACCCCCTGGCGCTGGCGCCCGGCATGGGGCTCAACGCGGTGGTCGCCTTCGAGCTCGTGGCGGGGCGGGGGCTCACGTGGCCGCAGGCGATGACGGTCGTGTTCCTGGAGGGCGTGGCCATCACGCTGCTCGTGCTCACGCGGTTCCGCGAGGCCGTGATGGACGCGGTCCCGCTGGGGCTCAAGCGCGCGATCAGCGTGGGGATCGGCCTCTTCATCGCGTTCATCGGCTTCTTCACCTCGGGGTTCGTGGTGAAGCCGGCGGCGGGGCCGCTCCCGGTCGGGCTCGGGTCACTCAGCGGCCTGCCGATCGTCGTCTTCCTCCTGGGGTTCATCCTGACGGCGTGGCTGATGGCGCGCCGGATGCGCGGCGCGCTCCTGCTCGGAATCGTGCTCACGACGCTGCTCGCGATCGTCCTGAACGGCGTCCTCGCGGACTGGCGCGGCTTCGCGACGCCGGGCGCGGCGCGGATCCCCGGCGCCATCGTGCAGCCGCCGGACCTCTCGACCTTCGGCCGCCTCGACTTCGGTCTCGTCGCGAAGCTCGGCGTCGTCACGGCCGTCCTCGTGACGTTCTCGATCATGCTGAGCGACTTCTTCGACACGATGGGCACGATCATCGGCGTCGGCGGCAAGGCGGGATTCCTCGACGCGCGGGGCCGGCTCCCGGGCGCCGGCCGGGTGCTGCTCGTGGACTCCCTCGGCGCCGCGTTCGGCGGCCTCGCGAACGCGAGCAGCAACACGACCTACATCGAGTCGGCCGCCGGCGTGGCGGAGGGGGGCCGGACCGGGCTCGTGTCGGTCGTGGTCGGCGTGCTCTTCCTCCTCGCCATGTTCTTCTCACCGCTCGCGGCCGTGATTCCCGCGCAGGCCACGGCCCCCGCGCTCATCATCGTCGGCTTCTTCATGATGACGATCGCGCGCGAGATCCCGTGGGACGACTACGAGGAGGCGATTCCGGCCTTCGTGACCATGCTCGCGATGCCCTTCACCTGGTCGATCACCAACGGGATCGGCGCCGGCTTCGTGACCTACGCGGCGATCAAGCTCCTCAACGGCAAGGGCCGGCGGGTCCACTGGATGGTCTACCTCGCCTCGGTCGCGTTCGTCGTCTACTTCGCCCTCCCGCTCGTCGAGCACGCGCTGAAATAGGGGGACGACCCGGGCATGGCGCGGCACGTGGTGCCGACACGCTGGAAGAGCGGCATGCTCGAGGTCGCGCCGAGGGTCTTCGCCTACGTCCAGGCGTCGGGGATCGACCCGGCGGGCGACACGGGCGTCTCGAACTCGGGGCTGATCCTCGGCCAGGAGGGGAACGTGCTCGTGGACGCCCTCATGGTGCCGTCGATGACGCGGAAGCTCGTGGCGGCGATCAAGAAGACGACACGCAAGCCCATCGGGACCCTCATCAACACCCACCATCACCTCGATCACACCGGCGGCAACCGGTTCTTCCGCGACGCGACGCTGATCGCCTCCGCGAAGTGCCGCGAGGCGCTCGCGCCCGGCTTCCCGCCCGTGCCGCTGCTGCAGCGCTTCATGCCGCGCTTCGCGCGCGAGTTCCCGCTGCTGAAGCTCGCGCTGCCGACCGTGACGTTCGAGGACCACCTCGTGATCCACGACGGCGACCGCGAGATCCGCCTCTGGCACCCGGGGTTCGCCGCCCACACGGTCGGGGACGCCGTCGCCTACCTGCCGAAGGAGCGGGTCCTGTTCGCGGGCGACATCGCCTTCCACTACGTCACGCCGCTCGCCTTCCAGGGCCACGTCGGCGGCTGGATCAAGGCGGCGAACCGCCTCCTCGCGTTCGACGCCGACGTGATCGTGCCCGGCCACGGCCCCATCGGGACGAAGAAGGAGCTCAGGCTCGCGCGCGACTACCTCGCGCTGGTCCGGCGCGAGGCGAAGACGCGCTTCGACGCCGGCATGCCGGCCGAGGCGGCCGCGCGCGACATCAAGCTCGGGGCCTACGCCGCGTGGAGCGACGCCGAGCGCATCCTGCCGAACGTGATGCGCTGCTATCAGGAGTTCCAGAACGACCTGGACCGGCCCATGGACCTCGTCTCGATGCTCGACGGCATGGAGCGGTTGCGCGGGCGGACGGCGGATCACGCCTGCCTCTGAGTGGGCGCAGCCGGCGCCGCTCGCTCCGGCTCGCGAGAGCAAGCGCGGCGCGTCGTAAGTCCCCGTCATACTGACCGAAATGCTTGACACCCGGTGACCTCTTGGCTACACTCTCCCGACCCGCCCCAGAAGTGGGAGCACACGGCCCGCAACGTCGCGGAGGCGATTTGGACGCACACGCTCACGGAGCCGCTTCGCAGGCGCTCGATCCCGAGCATGACACGTTTCCGAAGCTCGTCCGGCTCAACGCGGCCCGATTTTCCCGGAAGATCGCGATCCGCGAGAAGGACTACGGCATCTGGCAGTCCTACACGTGGCGCGACTACCACGAGCAGGCGCGGCTGATCGCCCTCGGGCTGGCGTCACTGGGCTTCCGGCGCGGCGACAAGGTCGTGATCGTCGGCGACAACCGGCCCGAGCTCTACTGGGCGGTCGTGGCCACGCAGGCCCTCGGCGGCGTGCCGGTGCCCGTCTACCAGGACTCCGTCGAGAAGGAGATGGAGTACGTCGTGGACCATGCCGAGGCGCGCTTCGCCGTGGTCGAGGACCAGGAGCAGGTCGACAAGCTCCTCCTGGTCAAGCGCGCGTGCCCCCGCCTCGAGCGCATCGTCTACGACGACCCGCGCGGGATGCGGGCCTACTCCGAGCCCGGTCTCATGAGCCTCGCCGAGCTCCGGGAGGCCGGCAAGAAGTTCGAGGTCGGCTACCCGACGTACTTCGAGGACGAGGTGGCGAGGGGGCGGGCCGACGACCTGGCGATCATCTGCTACACCTCGGGCACGACCGGCGTGCCCAAGGGCGCGATGCTCTCCCACCGCAATCTCCTGGTGACCGCGCGCAACGCCGCCGCCGACGACGGGGTCGGCGAGGACGAGGAGATCCTCTCGTACCTGCCGATGGCGTGGGTCGGCGACCACGTCTTTTCCTACGCGCAGGCGATCGCGGTCGGGTTCACGATCAACTGCCCGGAGGGCGCCTCGACGGTCCTGCACGACCTCAAGGAGATCGGCCCGACCTACTTCTTCGCGCCGCCGCGCATCTGGGAGAACATCCTGACGAACGTCATGGTCCGCATCGAGGACTGCGCGTGGCCGAAGCGGCGGCTCGTCCAGGGCTTCCTCGGGCTCGCGCAGGCGATCGAGCGCGCGCGGCTCGACCGCCGCCCCGTCGCCGCCTGGCGCCGGCTCCTCGCTCCGCTCGGGCGGCTCCTCGTCGCGGGGCCGCTCCGCGACAACCTCGGCATGCGGCGAGTCCGCCGCGCCTACACGGCCGGCGAGGCGATCGGCCCCGAGCTCTTCGTCTTCTTCCGCGCCCTCGGCATCAACATGAAGCAGATCTACGGGATGACCGAGGCGAGCGTGTTCCTCACGATCCAGCGGGACGGCGACATCCGGCTCGGCAGCGTGGGCACGGCGGTCCGCGGCGTCGAGCTCCGGATCTCCGACGAGGGCGAGGTCCTCTACCGGAGCCCCGGCGTCTTCCAGGGTTACTACAAGAACGACGCGGCGACGCGCGAGACCATCGTCGAGGACGCCTGGGTGCGCTCGGGCGACGCCGGCTTCCTCGACCACGACGGCCACCTCAAGATCATCGACCGCGCCAAGGACGTCACGCGGCTCCGCGACGGGACGCTCTTCGCGCCGAAGTACCTCGAGAACAAGCTGAAGTTCTCGCCGTTCGTCAAGGAGGCCGTCTGCATCGGGCAGGACCGCCCCGACGTGACGGCCCTCGTCAACATCGACCTCGCCGCCGTGGGGAACTGGGCGGAGCGCCGGAACATTGCTTATACGAGCTACACCGACCTCGCGCAGAAGCCCGAGGTCTACGACCTGATCGCCCAGGAGGTGGCCCGGGTGAACCGGAGCCTCGGCGAGGACGAGGTGCTGCGCGGCGCCCAGATCCGGAGGTTCCTGATCCTCCACAAGGAGCTGGACCCGGATGACGAGGAGATCACGCGGACGCGCAAGGTCCGCCGCGGCCACGTCGCGCGGAAGTACGCGGCGCTCATCGAGGCGCTCTACGACGACCGCGACCACGTGCAGGTCGAGGCGCAGGTCACGTACGAGGACGGCCGGACCGGCACGATCCGCGCCGACGTCCGGATCCGCGAGGTCGACGCGCGATGAGCGTGGGGGCCCCGCCGGGCCCGCTCCTCGAGGTCCAGGAGATCAGCGTGCGCTTCGGCGCGCTGCTCGCGCTGAACCGCGTGAGCCTCGCGATCGGGCGCGGCGAGATCGTCGCGATCATCGGTCCGAACGGCGCGGGCAAGACGACGCTCCTGAACTCCATCAGCGGCTTCTACCACCCGTACGAGGGCCGGATCGTCTTCGACGGCCGGGACCGGACGCGGCTCGCCCCCCCCGACGTGGCGGCGCTCGGCATCGCCCGCACCTTCCAGAACGTCGCCCTCTTCAAGGGCATGACGGTGCTCGACAACATCATGACGGGGCGTCTCCTCAAGATGCGCGGGAGTTTCCTCCTCGAGGCGCTCTACTGGGGGCCCGCTCGGCGCCAGGAGCTCGAGCACCGGGGGTTCGTCGAGCGGATCATCGACTTCCTCGAGATCCAGGCGATCCGCAAGACGCCGGCCGGACGCCTGCCGTACGGGCTCCAGAAGCGCGTCGAGCTCGCCCGAGCGCTCGCCGCCGAGCCCACGCTCCTA
>DATFVL010000249.1 GCA_035260325.1 Candidatus Methylomirabilota bacterium
CGGCGCGGCGGGCGTCCCCGACCGCCTCGAGCGCTTCCGCGAGCTCGCCCTGTCGCGCCAGCGCGTCGTCCAGCTCGACGTCGACGGCGCACCCGACACCGACCGCGAGATGCTGGCGCTCGTCGACGAGGAGATCGTCGAGAACCTCGCGACCGGCGGCCCGTTCGCGTCCACCGCGTTTCTCCAGGACCGGCTGGACGCCTTCGGCGACGCCTGGGGCGCCGCCGCGCTGAGCGTCGTGCGCGTGGACCGCGTCGTCGTGGGCGCCTTCCAGCTCTCGGACGCCCCGGGCGCGAACACGGTGCGGATCTACGGCCGCTTCCACGGCCAGCCGGCGCTCCTCTCCACGATCCACCGCGACGGCCGGCCGAGCGTCTATCCGCTCCCGCCGGCGCCGGGGGGCGCTCCGCAGTTCCTCGCCGCCTGGGAGGGCGCGGCCTCGGGCCGGGGCACGCGCGCGCTCCGGCTCGACCTCGTGCGGCAGGAGGGTGACGGGGTCCGCGTCGCGTGGACGACGGCCGACGTCTTCGATGGGCCGCTCCTCGCGCGCTCGTACCACGTCCACGGTGGTGAGATCCGCGTGCGCTACGAGCTGCACTACACGGGCTGGACGCCGGGGTGCGCGGGACA
Source organism: Candidatus Methylomirabilota bacterium (assembly GCA_035260325.1). Lineage (NCBI taxonomy): Bacteria > Methylomirabilota (SeqCode) > Candidatus Methylomirabilota bacterium. Next base: position 631 of record DATFVL010000249.1, read on the forward strand.
GACGGAGGCGGAGGACGTCTTCCGGCTGGGCGGGGACGGCACCGTCGTCCGGGTGAGCCGCACGTACCACGACGGCTGGCACCGGGACCTGCACGAGACGGTCGCGCGGCTCTTCGCGGCGCTCGCCGCGGGGGAGACGGACGCGCTCGCGCGGCTCGTCCCCGACGCCCGGCTGCGCGATCGGCTCCCCGCGTCGCTCCGGCCCGAGCCCGCGTGCGACGCGGCCGAGGGGAGCCCGGCGTCACGCACCGTGTCGGTCGCCGCGAGCCGGGAGCGATCGCCGTGGGAGCTCGTCTTCCGGCGCGCGCGGGACGGCTGGCGGCTCGTGCGCGCGGCCCCGGTGCTAGAGTAACTGGATGGAGCCCCGCGCGTCGCTCTCCCCGCAGGCGCCCATCTCCGACCGCTACGAGCCCGCCGAGGTCGAGAAGCGCTGGTACCCGGTCTGGGAGGAGCGGGGCTACTTCCGTGCGGATCCCGGCGCCCCGGGCAAGCCGTTCTCGATCGTGATGCCGCCGCCGAACGTCACGGGCGCGCTCCACTGGGGGCACGCGCTCGACAACACGCTCCAGGACGTGCTCGCCCGCATGAAGCGGATGGACGGCTGCAACACGCTCTGGCTCCCCGGAACCGACCACGCGTCGATCGCGGTCCACATGGTCCTCGACCGGCAGCTCGCCGCCGAGGGAAAGACCAAGGAAGATCTGGGCCGCGAGGCGTTCCTCGCGCGCGCGTGGAAGTGGAAGGAGGAGGCCGGCGGCACGATCACCCGACAGCTCAGGCGCCTGGGCGCGTCGTGCGACTGGACGCGCGAGCGCTTCACGATGGACCCCGGTCTGGCCCGGGCGGTGCGCGAGGCGTTCGTCCGCCTCTGGGAAGAGGGGCTGATCTACCGGGACGATTACATCGTCAACTGGTGCCCGCGCTGTCAGACGGTCCTGTCCGACATCGAGGTCGAGCGCGAAGAGCGCGACGACGAGTTCGTCTACATCAAGTACGGTCCGGTCACTCTCGGGACGGTGCGGCCGGAGACGAAGCTGGGCGACACCGGCCTGGCCGTGCACCCCAAGGACAAGCGCTACGCGCATCTGGTCGGCCAGACGCTCGAGGTCCCGTCCGTGGACGGCACGGTCTCGGTGACGGTGGTCGCGGACGACGCCGTCGATCCGAAGTTCGGCACCGGCGTGATCAAGGTGACGCCCGGGCACGACCCTGTGGACTTCGAGATCGGCCGCCGCCACCACCTCCCCGTCAAGACGGTCATCGGCTTCGACGGACGGATGACCGCCGAGGCGGGCCGCTACGCGGGCCTGGACCGCTTCGAGTGCCGCAAGCGCATCGTCGAGGACATGAAGGCCCTCGGCCTGATCGAGCGGATCGAGCCCTACCGGCACGCGGTCGGCGTCTGCTACCGCTGCAAGACGGTGGTCGAGCCGCTCGTCTCCAAGCAGTGGTACCTGCAGGTGAAGCCGCTCGCCGAGGCCGCGATCAAGGCGGTGCGCGAGGGACGCGTCAAGATCTTGCCGCGCAGCTGGACGAAGACCTACTACCACTGGATGGAGAACATCCGGCCCTGGTGCATCTCGCGCCAGCTCTGGTGGGGGCACCGGATCCCCGCGTGGCACTGCGACGCCGACGGCTCGATCCACGTGTCGCGCGACGACCTGACGTCGTGTCCGACCTGCGGCGGGCCCCTCCGGCAGGACCCCGACACGCTCGACACCTGGTTCTCCTCCGGCCTCTGGCCCTTCTCGACCATGGGCTGGCCCGACGTCACCGCCGACCTCCGGACCTACTATCCGACCTCGGTCCTCATCACGGGACCCGACATCCTCTTTTTCTGGGTCGCGCGGATGGCGATGCTCGGCATCCACTTCATGCAGGAGGTGCCCTTCCGCGACGTGTACCTCCACGCGATCGTGCGCGACGCCGAGGGCCAGAAGATGTCGAAGTCCAGGGGGAACGTCGCCGACCCGCTCGAGGTGATGGCGAAGTACGGCACCGACGCCTTCCGCTTCACGCTCGTGGCGCTCGCGGCCCAGGGCCGCGACATCCGGATCTCCGAGGAGCGCATCGAGGGCTACCGGAACTTCGCCAACAAGATCTGGAACGCCGCGCGCCTCGTGCTGTCGAACCTGGAGGGTTTCGACGCGGCGCTGGCCCGGAAGACCCCGCCGGCGCTGGCCGACGCGTGGATCGAGAGCCGGCTGGCGGCGACCATCGCGGAGGCGCGGGCCGCGCTCCGGCGCTACCGGTTCAACGACGCCGCGTCGGCGATCTACCGCTTTCTCTGGCACGAGTTCTGCGACTGGTACCTCGAGATCGCCAAGCTCTCGCTCTACCGTCCCGAGAGCCCGGGGCGGCGCGCGCGGACCCAGGCGACGCTCGTTCGGGTGCTCGAGACGACGCTCCGCCTTCTGCACCCGTTCATGCCGTTCATCACCGAGGAGATCTGGCAGCGGCTCCCGCACAAGGGCGACTCGATCATGATCGCGCCGTATCCGCGGGTGGGAGGGAAGCAGCGCGACGCCCACGCCGAGCGCGCGATGACCGCGGTCATGGACCTCGTCACCGCGCTGCGCAACATCCGCGGCGAGATGCGGATCGCGCCCGGCGTCACGCTGACCGCGACGCTCCGTCCGAGCCGGGACGCGGCGGGGCTGTTCACCGCGAACGGCGCGCTCGTCGAGCCGCTGGCGCGGGTCCGGCTGACCGTCGATGCGCGCGCGACACGACCGCGGAGCTCGGCGATGGCCGTCCTCGGCGGGTCGGAGCTCTACGTGGACCTGGCGGGGGTGGTGGATCTCGCGGCCGAGCGCCAGCGGCTCCAGAAGGAGATCCGCAAAGTGGAGGAGACGGTCACGTTCCTCACGGCGAAGCTCGGCAGGCCCGAGTTCGTCGAGCGCGCGCCGGAAGAGGTCGTCGAGCGCGAGCGCGAGCGCCTCGCGGAGCAGGAGACCCTCCGCGCCAAGCTCACCGCGAGCCTGGGCTGGCTTGATGACGGCGCCCGCTAGGCCGTCGCCGCGCGTGGTCCGCCTCGCGACCGTCGAGTCGACGCAGGCGGTCGCCTGGCGGCTCGCCGCCGAGGGCAGCCCGGACCGCACCGTCGTCGTCGCCGACCACCAGTCGGCGGGCCGTGGCCGGCGGGGCCGCGCCTGGACCGCCGCGCCCGGGACGAGCCTGCTCGCGTCGATCCTCGTCCGCCCTCGCGCGCCGCTCGCGCTGTGGCCGGCGTTCTCGCCGACCACGGCGGTGGCGACCGCCGAGGCGCTGAGCCGAATCACGGGCCTCCGGCCGAGGCTCAAGTGGCCGAACGACGTCCTGGCGGGCGGGCGCAAGCTCGGCGGCATCCTCGTCGAGTCGCGCGGAGGCTCGGGCGACCCCGTCCTCATCGTCGGCGTCGGCATCAACCTCGCCCAGCGCGGGTTCCCGCTCGAGCTGGGGGGCGGCGCCACCTCGGTGGCGCTCGAGACGGGACAGGCACCCGGCCGCGACGCGGTCCTGGCCGCGCTGCTCGACGAGTTCGACGCGTGGCGCGCGCGCCTCGAGGCCGAGGGCTTCAAGCCCGTGCGCGAGCGCTGGCTCGCCCTCGCCGAGACGATCGGCCAGACGGTCACGATCGAGGGCGTCACGGGACTCGCGGTCGGCCTCGACGCCGACGGGGCGCTGCTCGTGGAGGACGCGGGAGGCATCCGGCGGGTCGTCGCGGGGGCGATCGAGAGCTCCGCGCGGGGATCGCGCGGGAGGAGGGTCACCGATGCTCCTCGTCGCTGACGTGGGCAACACCAACACCAAGATCGGCGTCTTCGACGGCGAGCGGCTCCTCGCGTCCTGGCGGCTGACGAGCCGGCGCGAGCAGACCGCCGACGAATACGGGATCCTCTTCGAGACGCTGCTCCGGACGCGCGGCATCCAGCCGTCCGTCCTCCAGGGCGTCGCGATCTCGAACGTCGTGCCGCCGGTGCAGCAGACGCTCGAGTGGATGTGCGAGACGTACTTCGGCCACGCCGCGTTCTTCGTCGAGCCGGGGGTGAACACGCGCATGCCCCTCGCCGTCGACGCGCCTCGCGAGGTCGGCGCCGACCGCTACGTGGACGCCTACGCCGCGACCGCGCGCTACGGCGCCCCGGTGATCGTCATCGACTTCGGGACGGCGACGACGTTCAATTGCGTGAACGCGCGCCGCGAGTTCATCGGCGGCGCGATCGCGCCGGGCCTCACGACTTCGGTGGAGGCGCTGGTCGCCCGCGCCGCCCGCCTCTATCGGGTCGAGCTCGTGAGGCCCAAGGAGGCCATCGGCCGCAGCACGGTGACGAACCTCCAGTCGGGCGCGATCTACGGCTACGCGGGCTTGGTGGACGGGCTCGTCGAGCGCATGCGCGCGGAGCTGGGCGCCCCGGCCCGCGTCATCGCCACCGGCGGCAACGCCGGCCTCCTCGCCGACGTCGCGCGCTGCATCGAGCAGGTGGACGAGCACCTCCGGCTCGAGGGCCTGCGCCTCCTGTGGCAGGAGGCCCACCCGTCCGGCCCCCGTCGTTGACAGGCTCGGAGGCCGCGCGTATAGTGTACGAAATGTAGTGGGTGGGGCGGCGGGCGATCCCTATATACGGGATCGGCGCAGGGCATGGGCGGCGGACCGAGGGGAGGGTGACCGATGGGCATGTGGGTCGGACGAGGGCGAAAGGCGAGGGTCGCGTACGGCTTCGATGACATCGCGCTCGTTCCCGGCACCGTGACCATCAACCCCAACGAGGTGGACGTCTCCTGGGAACTCTGCGGCCACCGGTTCGAGCTGCCGATCATCGCCGCCGCGATGGACGGCGTCGTCGGGCCGACGCTGGCCATGGAGATGGGCCGGCTCGGCGGCCTCGCGGTCCTGAACCTCGAAGGCGTGTTCTCCCGCTACGCGAACCCCGAGGACGTCCTCGACCGCATCGTCTCGGCGAGCCAGGAAGAGGCGACCAAGATCATCCAGTCGATCTACGGCGAGCCGATCAAGGAAGAGCTGATCCACCAGCGCATCCGCGAGATCAAGAAGGGCGGGGGGCCGGCGGTCGTCTCGTCCATCCCTCAGCGCGCCGAACGGTTCGCGCAGATCGCACAGGAAGCCGGCGCCGACATCTTCGTGGTCCAGTCCACGGTCACGACGGCCCGCCACATCGCCACCGAGTACACCCCGGTCGATCTCCGGAAGCTCAAGAAGTCGCTCGCGATCCCGCTGATGATCGGCAACGTCGTCACCTACGAGGCCTGCCTCGAGCTCATGGAGGTCGGGGCCGACGCGCTCCTCATCGGTGTGGGACCGGGCGCCGCCTGCACGAGCCGCGAGGTGCTCGGGGTCGGCGTGCCGCAGGTGACGGCCACGGCCGACGCGGCGGCGGCGCGCGACCAGCACTACAAGCAGACCGGGCGCTACGTGCCGATCGTCACCGACGGCGGCATGACGACCGGCGGTGACGTGTGCAAGGCGCTCGCGTCGGGCGCCGACGCGGTCATGATCGGCTCGGCGTTCGCCCGCGCCATCGAGGCGCCGGGCCGCGGCTACCACTGGGGCATGGCGACGCCGCACGCCAACCTCCCGCGCGGCACGCGGATCCGCGTCGGGATCGCGGGCTCGCTGGAGCAGATCCTGTTCGGACCGGCGTTCACCGAGGACGGCACGCTCAACCTCGTCGGCGCCATCCGGACCTGCATGGGCTCGGTGGGCGCCCGGGACATCCGCGAGCTGCAGATGACGGAGCTGATCATCGCGCCGACGATCAAGACGGAAGGGAAGGTCTTCCAGCAAGCCCAGAAGCTGGGACGGCCCCGGTAGCGCCGGGCGCCGGCATGATCGCGACCGACAAGATCGCGGTCCTGGATTTCGGCGGCCAGTACACGCAGCTGATCGCCCGCCGTGTCCGGGACATGAACGTCTACTCCGAGATCTTCTCCTGCACGCACCCGCTCGAGCAGATCCTCGCCGGCGGCTACAAGGGCATCATCCTCTCGGGCGGTCCCTCGAGCGTCTACGAGGACGGCGCGCCGCTCCCGCCGAAGGCGCTCTTCGAAGCGGGCGTACCGGTCCTCGGCATCTGCTACGGCATGCAGGCGATGGGATACCTCCTGGGCGGCCACGTGGTCCCCGCCGAGCGGCGCGAGTACGGCAAGGCCGACGTCGAGCTCCAGGGCCAGGGGAGCCGGCTCTTCCGCGGCCTCGAGCCCGACGCCCGGGGGTGCCTCACGGTCTGGATGAGCCACGGCGACACCGTGCTGCGCCCGCCCAAAGGCTTCACGGCGCTCGGCGCCACGCCGAACTGTCCGGTCGCCGCCATGGCGGACGAGCACCGCCGGCTCTACGCCGTCCAGTTCCACCCCGAGGTCGTCCACACGCCCCAGGGCAAGCGGATCTTCGACAACTTCCTCGACATCTGCGGGGTCGGCCGGACCTGGTCGATGGCGGGCTTCATCGACACGACGGTGGACGCGATCCGGGCCGAGGTCGGCGACCAGCGGGTGCTCTGCGCGCTGTCGGGCGGCGTGGACTCCTCGGTCGTCGCGATGCTGGTCCACCGCGCCATCGGCGACCAGCTCACGTGCGTCTTCGTCGACAACGGGCTCCTCAGGAAGGGCGAGGCCCGGGCGGTCGTCCACACGTTCCGGGACACGTTCAAGATCAATCTGATCCACGTCGACGCATCCAGACGATTTCTCGACGTTCTGCGAGGAGTCACGGATCCCGAGATGAAGCGGAAGAGGATCGGCGCCGAGTTCATCGGGGTCTTCGAGGACGAGGCACGGAAGCTCGGCCGGATCCCCTGGCTCGCCCAGGGGACGCTCTACCCCGACGTGATCGAGTCGGTGTCGTTTCGCGGTCCGTCGGCCACGATCAAGACCCACCACAACGTCGGCGGCCTCCCCACGCGGATGGAGTTCAGGCTGATCGAGCCCCTGCGCGAGCTCTTCAAGGACGAGGTCCGCCGGCTCGGCGAGCTCCTCGGACTGCCGCCGGAGATTGTCTGGCGCCAGCCGTTCCCGGGGCCCGGGCTCGCGATCCGCGTCCTCGGCGAAGTGACGCCCGACCGGCTCGAGATCCTGCGCGAGGCCGACGCGATCGTCCAGGAGGAGGTGCGCGCCGCGGGGCTCGAGCGCGAGGTCTGGCAGGCTTTCGCGGTGCTCCTGCCGATCCGGACCGTCGGCGTGATGGGCGACTTCAGGACCTACGCTCATGTCATCGCGCTCCGCGCGGTGATGAGCCAGGACGCCATGACCGCCGACTGGGCGCGCCTGCCCTACGATCTGCTCGGCAAGATCAGCAATCGCATCATCAACGAGGTGAAGGGCGTCAATCGGGTCGTCTTCGACATCTCGTCGAAGCCCCCGTCGACCATCGAGTGGGAGTAGGGCTCGCCGAGACCCATGCAGCACGCTGAGTTCGTCCACCTCCACGTCCACTCCGAGTACAGCCTCCTCGACGGCGCCGCCCGGCTCGAGAAGCTCGTCCAGAAGGCGAAGGACCTGCACTTCCCGGCGATCGCGCTCACCGACCACGGCAACATGTTCGGCGCGATCGACTTCTACCTGGCGGCGCAGAAGGCGGGCGTCAAGCCGATCCTCGGCTGCGAGCTCTACGTGGCCCCGGGGAGCCGGCGGGAGCGCGGGTCCCAGGACGGCGGCTACGAGGGCGCGAACCACCTGACGGTGCTCGTGCGCAACCGGAACGGCTACCAGAACCTCATCAAGCTCGTCTCGAAGGCGTACCTCGAGGGGTTCTACTACAAGCCGCGCGTGGACAAGGAGCTCCTCGCCGAGCACGCGGACGGGCTCCTCGTCCTCTCGGGCTGCCTCAACTCCGAGGTCTCGCGCCTCCTCGCGGCCGGCGAGACGCAGAGGGCGCGCGAGACGGCCGGCTGGTACCAGGAGGTCTTCGGCCGCGACCACTACTTCATGGAGGTCCAGGCCCACGGCCTCGAGGCGCAGGTGAAGGTCACCGCCGAGACGCTCGGGATCGCGAAGTCGGTCGGCGCCCGGATCGTCGGGACCAACGACTCCCACTACCTCGAGGGCGGCCACGCGAAGGCCCACGAGGCGCTCTTGTGCATCCAGACCGGGACGAATCTGAACGACCCGAGCCGCTTCCGCTTCGCGAGCCAGGAGTTCTATGTGAAGTCGGCGGAGGAGATGGCGCGGGTCTTCGCCGAACTGCCCGAGGCGTGCCGAAACACGCTCGCCGTCGCCGAGCGCTGCAACCTGACGCTCGACTTCGGCAGCTTCCACCTGCCGCGCTACGTCGCGCCCGAGGGCCACACGCTCGACAGCTACCTCCACGAGCTGGCGCGCGCTGGCCTCCGGCGGCGCTACGGCCCGAGCCCCGGCGACGCGATCGAGACGCGCCTGGCCCACGAGCTGGCCGTCATCGAGAAGATGGGGTTCGCCGGCTACTTCCTGGTCGTCTGGGACTTCATCCGCTTCGCACGGGAGCGGGGGATCGCCGTCGGCCCCGGGCGCGGCTCGTCGGCGGGCTCGCTCACGGCCTACTGTCTGGGCATCACGAGCATCGATCCCCTCCGGTACGGGCTGCTGTTCGAGCGGTTCCTCAACCCCGAACGGATCTCGATGCCGGACATGGACATCGACTTCGCGGACGACCGGCGCGACGAGGTCATCCACTACGTCGCCGACAAGTACGGCCGCGAGCGCGTCGCCCACATCATCACCTTCGGGACGCTCGGCGCGAAGGCCGCGATCCGCGACGTCGGGCGCGTGCTGGGCATGTCGTACGCCGACGTGGACCGGATCGCCAAGCTCGTGCCGAACTTCCCGCTCAACATCACGCTCGACGACGCGTACCAGAAGTCGCTGCCGCTGGCCGAGATGGTGAAGAGCCAGCCGTCGGTCCGCGAGCTGTGGGAGGTCGCGCGGACGCTCGAGGGATGCACGCGGCACGCCTCGGTCCACGCCTCGGCCGTCGTCATCTCGGACGAGCCGCTCGAGGCGCACATCCCGCTCTACAAGGACCCGAAGCGCCCGGAGCTGATCACGGGCTACGCGATGGGCCCGATCGAGAAGCTCGGTCTGCTCAAGATGGACTTCCTCGGGCTCCGGACGCTGACCGTTCTGGCAAACACGGTGGCGCTCATCACGGAGTCGCGCGGCACGACGATCGACCTGGATGCCCTGCCGCTCGACGACGCGAAGGCCTATCAGCTCCTCAGCGAGGCCAAGACGTTCGGCGTCTTCCAGCTGGAGTCGTCGGGGATGCGCGACGCGCTCCGGGGGCTCCGGCCCGAACGGCTCGAGGACGTCATCGCGATGGTCTCGCTCTACCGGCCGGGGCCGATGGAGCTCATCCCGGACTTCATCGCGCGCAAGCACGGACGCTCGCGGATCACCTACGAGCACCCGGCGATGGAGAAGTTCACGCGCGAGACGTACGGGATCATGGTCTACCAGGAACAGATCATGCAGATCGCCTCCGAGATGGCGGGCTTCACCATGGGCGAGGCGGACATCCTGCGCCGCGCGATGGGCAAGAAGGACCGCGAGCTCATGGCGAAGCAACGGGAGAAATTCGTCGCCGGCTGCGGCGAGCGCGCGATCCCGAAGGCGAAGGCCGAGCGCGTGTGGGAGCTCATGGAGAAGTTCGCGGGGTACGGGTTCAATAAATGTCTGAGCGGCGATTCTCAGATCGAGATGGCCGATGGTTCACGGAAGCGCATGATCGAGATCCGCGAAGGGGACGTGGTCCTCACAAAGGACGGCCCCCGTGAGGCCCGCGGTGTGCGGCCGAGCGGCGTGCGCCGGGTCGGGCGCCTGACGCTCGCCAACGGGATGTCGGTGCGGTGCACGCCCGACCATGCCGTGTTCACGCAGCGCGGCTGGGTGAACGCGGAGGAGTTGACGCCTGACGATTTGGTCACGTTCCTCGAGAAGCACGATCCCCTCACGCTCGGCTGCGCGCCATCGGAACCGTTCGTGTTCGACGGCGTCGAGCCGACGTACGACTTCGAAGTGCCCGGCGCCAGAAGCTTCATCGCCAACGGGATCGCGGTCCACAACTCGCACGCCGCGGCGTACGCGCTCGTCGCGTACCAGACCGCGTACTTCAAGGCGAACTATCCGGTCGAGTTCATGGCGGCGCTGCTCACCTCGGAGATGGGCGATACCGACAAGATCGTGAAGTACATCGAGGAGTGCCGCGCGATGGGGCTCCGGGTCGAGCCGCCGGACGTCGACGTCTCGGCGGTGCGGTTCAGCGTCGCCGGCGACACGATCCGCTTCGGCCTGGCGGCGATCAAGAACGTCGGCGAGGCGGCGATGGAGTCGATCCTCCGGACCCGCGCCGAGGCCGGCCCGTTCAAGTCGCTCGAGGACTTCTGCGCGCGCGTGGACCTGCGGCTCGTCAACCGGCGCGTCGTGGAGTCGCTCGTCAAGGCGGGGGCGTTCGACTCGCTCGGTCTCCCGCGCGCCCACCTCCTGGCGACCGCCGACGCCGCGCTCGAGAGCGGCCAGCGCCAGCAGCGCGACCGCGCGGAGGGCCAGTCCTCGTTCTTCGACCTCCTGCCGCCGGAGGCGGCGCGGCCGGCGTCCCCGCCCCTCGAGGTCACGCCCGAGTGGGACCAGGACCAGCGGCTCGCGTTCGAGAAGGAGGTCCTCGGTTTCTACATCTCGGGCCACCCGCTCGCCCGGTTTCGCGGTATCGTCGAGTCGCTCGGCATCACGACGACCGCCGAGCTCGCCGCGAAGGGCCACGGTGCGCGCGTGCTGCTCTTCGGCCAGGCAACGGGGCTCAAGGAGACGTCGACGAAGAGCGGGAACCGCATGGCGTTCTTCACCCTGGAGGACATGGACGGGACGGTCGAGGTCACGGTGTTCCCGGAGCCCTTCAGGGCGGCGGCGCCCGTCCTGCGCTCGCACGAGGCGCTGCTGGTGAAGGGGCGCGTGGACGACGGCGACAAGGGGCGCGTGGTCCTGGCGGACGACATCCGCCTCCTGGAGCAAGCGCTCGCGGAAGGGACCGGCCGCCCGCGGAACGGCGCCGCGGCGGGCGAGCCGAACGCGTGCCGGATGCGCGTGCCCGCGGGCGCCGACCCCGCGGCGGTGCTCGCGCAGCTCCGGTCGCTCTGCGCCGGGCATCCCGGCCGCGTCCCGCTCTTCCTGCACCTCGTCGTCGAAGCGCAGGAGATCGTCGTCCGGGCGCGCGGCCTCTCGGTGGACGCGAGCCCCGAGCTCGTCGCGGGGGCCGAGACGATCCTCGGGCCGGGCGCGGTCACGGTGGAGTATGCCGGACGCGCTTGAGTTCGAGCAGCCGCTCCTCGAGCTGGAGACGCGCATCGCGACGCTCCAGGCCCAGGAGGACTCGCCGAAGGTCCGCGACGAGATCGCGAAGCTCGAGGAGCGCCTGGAGCGCCTGCGCCAGAAGACCTACGCGGGCCTCAGCGCGTGGCAGCGCACCCAGCTCGCGCGCCACCCGAAGCGGCCGCACACGCGCGACTTCGTCCGGCTCCTCTTCGACGACTTCATCGAGCTCCACGGCGACCGGCTCTACGGCGACGACCCCGCCGTCGTGGGCGGCCTGGCGCGATTCGAGGGGCGGGGGGTCGTCGTCATCGGCCACCAGAAGGGGCGGGACACGCGCGAGAAGATCGCGCGCAACTTCGGCATGCCGAACCCCGAGGGCTACCGGAAGGCGCTCCGCCTCATGCGGCTCGCCGAGAAGTTCGCCAAGCCGGTCGTGACCTTCATCGACACGCCCGGCGCGTATCCCGGGCTCGGCGCCGAGGAGCGGGGCCAAGCCGAGGCGATCGCGCGGAACCTCCACGAGATGGCGGGGCTCCGCACGCCGCTCGTCGCCGTCGTGACGGGCGAGGGGGGGAGCGGCGGGGCCCTCGCGATCGGCATGGGCAACCGCGTGCTGATGCTCGAGTACGCGATCTACTCGGTCATCTCGCCCGAGGGCTGCGCCGCGATCCTCTGGGGCGACGCCGCGAAGGCGCCCGAGGCCGCGGAGTCCATGAAGATCACCGCGCCCGACCTCCTGCGGCTCGGCGTCATCGACGCGATCGTGCCCGAGCCGGTCGGCGGCGCCCACCGGAACTGGGACGCCGCCGCGGCGAGCCTCCGCGTCGAGCTGCGCGACCACCTGGGGGACCTCGCGGCCCTGTCGGCCGACGCGCTCGTGAGCGAGCGCTACGAGAAGTTCCGTCGCATGGGCGTCTTCGAGGAGGCGTCCATGCCGCGGGCGCGGTCCTAGGGGCCGGCCCTCAGGGCGTCCGCCGCAGGAGCGCCGTCGCCACGTCCTCGTCGGTGACGAGGACGTTCATGAGGCGGCCCGCCAGCGCGCCCCGCACCGCCTCGAGCTTGGCGCGCCCGCCCGCGATCGCGACCACGTAGCGGTCGGCGCGGCGTGAGAGCGCCTGGAGGCGGTCGCTGCCGACGGAGAGGATCCGCCGCATCAGCGCGCGGAGCTCGGGGCGGTCCACGATCCGGCCGTCGCGGTCGAAGGGCTGGTAGTTGATCTCGCCCACGACGCCGAGCTGGCGCAGCCGCCCGACGCTCACCCCGTACGCCTCGGCCAGCGAGCAGAAGCCCTGCGTCTGCTCGCCGATCAGGCCGATGCCGACGAGCGCGATGTCCACCGCCTGCGCGGCCTCGTAGATCGTACGGACGTCGGGATCGCGCAGCAGGCGCCGGCGCTCGCGCTCGATCTCGCCGAGCGAGAGGAGATGCTGGACGGGGAGCGCGTACGCCTGGACGTGCGGCCGGTACTTGGCCGCCATCATCCCGACCAGCGTGTTGGGGAAGAGGTCCACCTGCCGGAGCGTGCTCTCGCCCGACAGCGGGTAGAGGACGAGGTCGCGGAAGCGGCGCTCGCGGAGCTGGCGGATCGTCTGGTAGAGCGTGAAGCCGCAGGAGAGGCCGATCCGCATGCCGTTCCCCGCAATCTTCTCGAAGTAGGTCGCCGCCGCCGCGCCGAGCTCCTCCTTGAGGTCGCCGCGGCCCCCCGCGGCCACCACGACCGCGTCGCGCAGGCCGTAGCGCTCGACGAGCCCGGCCTCGAGCTCCTCCATGCGGGGGAGATCCAGCTCGACCCGGACCAGGCCGTCGTCGTAGGCGCGCTTGAGCAGGCGCGAGACCGTGGCCGCCGAGACGCCGAGCGCGCGCGCGATGTCCTTCTGGCTCTTGGCCTGGCGGTAGTAGAGCTCGAGGCAGCGGACCGTCTGCCGGAGCTCACGGCTCTGCGAAATTAATTTCATATCCAGTAACTTCTTGCTTGACGGGTCCCAGTGTACCCGTTATCCTCGGCCGAATCACCCCACTTCCGATTCCGCGCAAGGAGGCGTGCATGGGCGCCCGACGCTACGGCCAGGCCGACGGGAAGGCGATCAGGCTGACGGAGTACCACCAGTCCAAGGACGAGCTCGACGGGCTCCCCCGGACCCTCGCGGAAAGGGTCACCGTCACCAGCACGCCGAACATCTTCTCGTACAAGGCGTACGTCTTCGCCAAGAACCCGGCCCTCGTCCAGCGCTACATCAAGGCCACGAAGGCCGACGTCGGCGGGGTGGGCGGCCACGTGGTCGCGGCCGACGAGGTGAAGTCGATCATCGCGAAGTACGTCCTGGAGAACAACTGGGCCGGGAAGGAGGCCATCTTCACCTCGCTCGTCGTGACGCACACGGGCGACGACGTCGCCGTGACGGGGATCATGGCCGAGAGCGTCGACATGTCGGTGGTGGACCGGCTCATGTGGGACGCGCTCCAGGAAGGCGCGAAGAAGGCCGCCGAGCTCGGCCTCTACGGGCCGGGCCAGGACCTCGTGGCCGACGCCTTCACGGGCAATCTCCGGGGCGCGGGCCCGGCGACGGTCGCGCTGCCGCTGCCCGTCCGCAAGGAGAACGCCTCCCAGACCGTCCTCGTGTCCTTCGCCGACAAGACCGAGCCGATGGCCTTCAATTACTACGCGACCGGCGCGTACCTCCTGCCGCGGTTCAACACCGGGCTCATCATCGCCGCGTCGAAGATGAAGCGCGGCTACCTCATGGAGATCGTCGACCTCGACACGAAGGCCCAGGCCATCGAGGCGGGCGCCCACCCGCGCGATCAGCGGGCGCTCGACGGCAAGATGGAGGAGCTCGCCAAGGGACTTCAAGAAAAGGTCATCACGCTGCGCGCGCCCGAGGACCTCTACGACATCGAGGGCCTGACGCGCGCTTCGCGCTTCGTCATCGCGCGCATCTGGAGCCGCAACGAGAAGGGCGAGCGTGACGAGCTCGGCTACATCTGCTCGGCGGAGCGGCTGCACAACATCAAGACCAAGAAGGGCTTCACCTACGGCGGCAAGGACGACCCGGTGCTCCTCGCCTTCGCGCAGGGGGACTGGCCGGCGCCGGGCGAGATCACGTCGCCGTGGGCGGCCGCGCCGATGGTCGCCGGCGACTGCCGCGGCAGCCACAACCTCCACATCCTGCCGATGCCCATCAACTCCCAGACGTCGTACTGGTCGGGCCCGATCCTCTCGGCCATCACGTGCTCCGTGAACATCCACACCGGCCGGATCGGCGCGATCTCCGACCAGTTCGCCCTCGGCACGCCGTGGGACGAGGTCCGACGGCGGGCGTCCGAGCTCGCGATCCAGTTCCGCCTCGCCCACGGCGTCAAGCAGCCGGCGACGCTCCACGAGGAGGAGCTCGAGTACCAGGAGGGCTGGAAGGAGCGTCGGAACCGCCTCGAGCGCCAGTTCGAGATGAAACCGCCCCTGACCTTCGGCGGCAACGGTCACGGCGCGAACGGCGGCAAGGGGAGTGCCCGGGCCGGCGCGCGGCGCGGCGGCCGCCCCGAAGAGATCGACTAGCGCTCCGGCTCTCCGCCCCGGCGGGCGGGGAGCGCGAGCGCGCCCGCGTCGGCGACGACGCGGATCGCCAGCGGCTCGCGCCGGTTGCGCACCGTGACCTCGTGGCGCGGGAGCGCCGAGACGTCGAGCCCCGCCCGGCGCGCCACCTCCTCGGAGACGACCAGCTCGCCCGCATAGTCTTTCGTGAGCTGCTCGAGCCGGCTCGCCACGTGGACCGTGTCGCCCACCGCCGTGAGGTACTCGGTCTCCTCGAAGCCCATGCGCCCGACCACGGCGGGCCCGACGTGGACGCCGATGCCGATCCGGAGGGGCGCGCGGAGCTCCTCGGCGAGCGTCGCGCTGAGCGCCCGGACGCTCAGCACGATCTCGCGCGCGGCGGCGAGGGCCCGGCGGGCGCCGTCCTCGGGCCCGCTGTCGACGCCGAACAGCGCCATCACGCCGTCGCCCGCGAACTGGTTCGCGACGCCGCCGGAGCGCTTGATCGCGCCGCCGACCGCGGCGAAGTACTGGTTCAGCAGGAAGACCACGTCATAGGGGAGACGGCGCTCGGCGATCCGGGTGAAGCCCCGGAGATCCGCGAAGAGCACCACGATCTCCTGCTCTCGTCCGGCGCCCGGCGCCGCGGAGCCGAGAGCGGCGGCGGGGCCGACGCCCGCGGGCAGGAGCGGCACGACGGAGAGGTCGCCTGTCGGACGGAGCTGGCAGGCGAGCCGCACGCCGGGCGCCGCGCCCACGCGCGTGAGGACGCGGATCTCCGCCGCGCTCGCCGGCGGCAGGAGCTCGGCCCCCTCGCCGACGCGCACCCGACATGTCGAGCAGCGCCCGCGGCCCCCGCAGACCGACGCGTGCGGGATCCCGGCGCGGCGGCTCGCCTCCAGGACCGTGAAGCCCACCGGCACCACGGCCCGCCGGCCCTCGGGATACGCGATGCGGACGACGCCGCCGCGCCGCGCGCGGAGCCGCCGCGCGGCGCCCGCGAGGAGGACCAGCGCGAGGCTCCCGCCGACGGCCGCGAGCAGCCGTTCGCGCACGCGCTCCTGCAGCTCGCGGTCGGCCGGGCTCCGGGTGTCGGGACCGCGCACCATGACGTCGAGCCAGCCGGGCTCGCGCGCGCGCCGCGCCGCCTCCTTGCCCGCCTCCGCGAAGCCCAGGACGGCGAGCGCGGGCAGGAGGACGGCGGCCACGAGGAACGTCCGCGCCGCGCGCGGGTACCAGGGCCTGAGCCGCAACCAGAAGTGGAGCCCCATGCAGCCGTGCGTCCACGCGATCGCGACGAGCGCGATCTGGCGGACGCCGGCGGCCGGATCGAACATCCAGAACACGGAGACGACGCGCGCGTACGTGTCCGACGTGCCGAACAGCGTCCACGCGAGCCGCGTCCCGACGAGATGGGGGACGAGCAGCGGCGGCATCGCGAGCCCGAAGAGGAGCTGGAGCGCCTCCCAGCGCGGCAGGCGGAAGTGGCGGCGCCGGTAGAGGGACCGGAGGGCGAGGATCCAGTGGATCACGAGCGAGCCGTAGAGGAGCAGCGTGCCGAGCGGGTTGCGCCAGAGCAGGAGGAACCACGCGCGGCCCGCCTCCTGCGCGGCGAGCGAGTGGAGCCCGAGCGCATGGTTCAGGAAGTGCGTGACGAGGAACGTGAAGAGGACGACGCCCGTCGCCGCCCGGAGCCAGGCCATGAGCCATCCTACCCGAGGACGCCGGCGCGCCGACGCCGCGACGCCGGCCGCGCGAATTGACTTCCCCGGAAGCGAGTGCTACGGTCAGCTTCAGCGCAAACCGTGGATTTCCTGGACACCTCATGCCCAAACTCCACCTCATCACCTACGGCTGCCAGATGAACGAGTACGACTCGGAGCGCGTCGCCGGGCTGCTCCGCGGCGAGTGCTACGAGCTCGTGGCCGACGAGCGCGAGGCCGACCTGATCATCGTCAACACCTGCGCGATCCGCGAGAAGGCCGAGGAGAAGGTCTTCTCGAAGCTCGGCGAGCTGCGCGCGCTCAAGACGCAGAAGCCGGGGCTCGTCATCGGCGTCATGGGCTGCATGGCCCAGCTCCACCGCGAGGCGATCCAGCGTCGCGCGCCCGTCGTGGACCTCGTCTTCGGCTCGCCCGCGATCGCGCGCGTCGCCGAGCTCGTGGAGCGGGCGCGGCGCGAACGGCGCCCGGTCCTCGAGACGGGTGAGGGGCCACTCGTGAAGATCACGGCGCGACCGCCGGCGGCCTCGCGCCTCCGCGCCTTCGTCACCGTCATGGAAGGCTGCGAGAAGCACTGCACCTTCTGCGTCGTCCCGCGCACGCGCGGGCGCGAGCGCAGTCATCCGCCCGACGCGATCCTCGCGGAGATCCGGAGCCTCGTCGCCGAGGGCTGCCGCGAGGTGACGCTGCTCGGCCAGACGGTCAACGCGTACGGGCGCGACCTCGCGCCGCCGACCGACCTCGCCGAGCTGTTCGCCCGCGTCAACGACGTCGAGGGCATCGCCCGCATCCGCTTCACCACCTCCAACCCCTACAACCTCACGCCCCGGCTCATCCGCGCGCTGCGCGACGTGCCGAAGGTGTGCGAGTGGTTCCACCTGCCGCTCCAGTCGGGCTCGGACACGGTGCTCGAGCGCATGAACCGCGGCTACACGCGGGCGCGGTACCTGGCACTCGTGGACGCGATCCGCGACGCCGTGCCGGAGATGGCGTTCTCGACCGACCTGATCGTCGGCTTCCCGGGCGAGACCGAGGCGGACTTCGAGCGGACGCTCGAGATGGTCGAGCGCGTCGGCTACGACAACGCGTTCGTCTTCCGGTACTCGCGCCGGCCGGGGACGCCGGCGGCGGTCATGCCCGAGCAGGTCCCCGACGAGGTCAAGGCCGCCCGCAACGCGCGGCTGCTCGAGGTCGTGAACCGCGTGACCGCGGAGCGGAGCCGCCGCCTCGCCGGGCGCGCGCTCGAGGTGCTGGTGGACGGGACGTCGAGGAAGAACACGGGGGAGCTCACGGGGCGCACCCGGTGCAACCGGGTCGTCAACTTCGACGGGCGGGGGCGCGTCTCGGTCGGCGACCCGGCGTGGATCCGGGTCACCGAGGCGATGCCGCACAGCCTGCGCGGCGAGCTCGCCCAGCGACCGGAGGAGGCCGCATGTTTGTCGAAATGAAGGTCCGCGGGCTGGCGCTCGATGCGGTCTCGAACATGCCGATCATCATCCTGCGCGACGAGGAGGACAAGCGCTCGCTCCAGATCTGGGTCGGGATCTTCGAGGCGAACGCGATCGCACTGGAGCTCGAGAAGGTCGCGCCCCCGCGGCCGATGACGCACGACCTCATCAAGAACATCCTCGAGGCGATCGACGCTCGCGTCCTGAAGGTCGTCGTCACGGACCTCAAGGAGAACACCTTCTTCGCGGTCATCCACCTGCAGGTGGGCGAGACCGAGTACACGGTGGACTCGCGGCCGTCGGACGCGATCGCGCTCGCGCTGCGCGTCGCCGCGCCGATCTACGTGGACGAAGAGGTGGTGCGCAAGGCCAAGAGCCTCGAGGTGACGAAGGAACCCACCGAGCCCGCCAAGGCGGACGACCCCGAGCAGCTGCGCGAGTGGCTGCAGAACATCAAGCCGGAGGACTTCGAGAAGTTCAACAAGGCCTAGCGGGCAGCCCGGTGCGCGTCGCGCTCTTCACGAACAACTATCTCCCGTTCTGCGGCGGCGTCACGGTATCGGTCGAGACGCTGCGCGCGGGGCTCGAGGCCGCGGGCCACGAGGCGTGGGTCTTCGGGCCCCGGTTCGCGGGCGCGCCCGAGAGCCGACCGCGCGTCGTCCGCTACCCCTCGATCCCGGCCATGACGTACCCCGAGTTCGCGCTCGCCGTCCCGTACTCGCGCCGGATCGCGCGCCGGGTCGCGGCGCTCGACTTCGACGTCTTCCACGCCCACCATCCGTTCCTCCTCGGCCCGGCCGCCCGGCGGCTGGCGCGTCGCGCGCGCCGACCGCTCGTGTTCACCTACCACACGCGATACGAAAAGTACGCGCACTACGTCCCGCTCCGCCGCCCGCTGGTCGAGGCCCTGGCGCTCGCGCTGAGCCGCCGCTTCGCCGCGAGCGCCGACGCCGTGATCGCGCCCTCGGCCGTCATCCGCGACGAGCTCCAGGCGCGGGGCGTCGCCGCGCCGATCGCGGTCGTGCCGACGGGCGTGGACCCAAGCCACTTCCGGCCGGGCGAGCGCGCGGCGGCGCGCGCCGGCCTCGGCCTGCCCGCGGAGGATCCGCTGCTCCTCTACGTCGGGCGCCTCGACCGGGAGAAGAGCGTGGACCGCGTCCTCCTCGCCTTCGAGCGCGTGGCGTCCACGCTGCCGGCGGCGCGGCTCGCCCTCGTGGGGCGGGGGACCGAGGCCGAGCGCCTCGGACGCCTCGCCGGCGCCCTGCCCGGGGCCGACCGGATCCGCTTCCTCGGCGCCCGCCCGCACGCGACGCTCCCGCTCTACTACCAGGCCGCCGACGTGTTCCTCTTCGCCTCGGAGACGGAGACGCAGGGCCTCGTCCTCGCGGAGGCCGCGGCCTGCGGCGTGCCGGCGGTCGCCGTGAGCGCGCCCGGCTGCGACGAGGTCGTGCGCGACGGGGAGACCGGCGTCCTCACCAAGAGCGACCCGGCGGCCCTCGCCGAGGCCGCCATCGGCCTCCTCCTCGATCCCGCGCGGCGCCGGAGCATGGGCGCCCGCGCCCGCGAGGTCGCGGTGCGCGAGTTCGACGTGCGCTTGCAGATCGCCCGGACCCTCGACGTCTACGCGGCGGCCGCCGACCGGCGGCGGGAGCGCGGCGCGTGATGAACCGCACCAAGGAGACGCACGAGCGGATCCGGGCCGAGATCGCCCGGGAGAAGGCGGCGGCGCTCGGCGGCCGCGCGGCTCGCGGCGAGGCGCCGGGCGAGCCCCGCCACGACCGCGCGCGCCTGCTCGGCGAGTACGACGACGCCCGCGCGCGGGCCCTCCACGCGCGCCTCGCCCTCGTGATCCAACGCGAATCGGTCGGGCTCCGCCAGCACCGCGCGGTGGACCAGCAGTTCCCGGAGCCGCCGCGCCGGCCGCCGGCGTGATCTGGAACCGCGAGGCGGAGACGCTCCCGCGCGAGGCGCGCGAGCGGCTCCAGCTCGCGCGCCTCCAAGAGACGCTCCGGTGGGCGGTCGAGCGCGTGCCGTTCCAGCGCGCGCGGCTCGGCGGGGCGACCGTCAAGACGCTCGCGGACCTCGCCCGCCTGCCGTTCGTCGGCAAGAACGACCTGCGCGAGCAGTACCCCTTCGGCCTCTTCGCGGTGCCCGCCGCCGAGGTCGCGCGGATCCACGGCTCCTCAGGCACCAAGGGCAAGCTGACGGTGGTCGGCTACACGGCCGGCGACCTCGAGGTCTGGCGCGAGGTGATGGCCCGGTGCATGACCGCGGCGGGGGCGCGGCGTGGCGACATGCTCCACGTCGCGTTCGGCTACGGGCTCTTCACGGGGGGGCTCGGCTTCCACGACGGCGCGGAGCGGATCGGGATGACGGTGGTCCCCGTCTCCTCCGGCAACACCGCGCGCCACCTGCTACTCCTGCAGGACTTCCGGCCGGCGGGCCTCTGCGGCACGCCGTCCTTCGTCCTGCACATCGCCGAGAGCCTCGTCGCCGAGGGGGGCGATCCGCGGGCGCTCGGCCTGCGGTACGGCATGTTCGGCGCCGAGCCGTGGAGCGAGGGGGTCCGGGTCGCCCTCGAGCAGGCCCTCGGCTGCCCGGCGTTCGACATCTACGGGCTCTCCGAGATCATCGGGCCGGGCGTGGCGGGCGAGTGCGAGGCGCAGGCGGGCCTCCACGTCCAGGACGACCATTTCCTTCCCGAGGTCGTCGATTCCGCGAGCGGCGAGGCGCTGCCGCCCGGCCGGGAAGGGGAGCTCGTGCTCACGACCCTCACCAAGCGCGCGATGCCGCTCGTCCGCTACCGGACGGGCGACATCACGACGCTCGTCGACGAGCCCTGCCGCTGCGGGCGCACGTCCGTCCGGATGGCGCGCGTCAAGGGACGCTCGGACGACATGCTGGTGGTGAAGGGCGTGAACCTGTACCCGTCCGAGGTCGAGCGCGCCCTCCTGGAGGTCGCCGACCTCGCCCCCGAGTACCGGCTGATCGTGGACCGCAGGGCCACGCTCGCGACGCTCGAGGTGGAGGTCGAGCCGGCGCCGGCCGTCGTCGCGCGCTGCGGGGGCTTCCACGCCGAGCACCCCGAGATCGTCGCCCTGCGGGCGCGCGCGGCCGAGCGCCTGCAGCGGGCGATCGGGCTTTCGGTGCGGCTCACGATCGTGGCCCCGCGGACCCTGCCGCGCTCGGAGGGCAAGGCCGTCCGCGTCGTCGAGCGGCGCGAGTAGGGTATGCTGGGACCGGGAGGCCTCACGCCATGAGCGACCCGGCGCGGGAGATGCTGGCGAAGATCGAGAGCGGCGTCCGGCTCGAGTCCGCCCAGGAGATGACCGCCGAGTACCGCGAGAACCTCGTCCACCTGATGACCATGCAGGCCGACTCCGAGCTCGCGGGCGGCTACGGCTACGTGCCCTGGATCACGAAGGCGCCGACCGTCGAGGAGAAGCACGTCGTCGCCCAGATCGTGAAGGACGAGCTCCGCCACGCGACGGTCATGTACGGGCTCCTCGCCGACCTCGGGTTCGACGTCGAGGCGCACGTCCGGCAGCACGACGAGATCTTCACCATGCGGATCGCCGCCGACGCCGACATCGGGACGCGGCGGATCACGACCGACAAGCGCGTCAATATTTTCTACTACCCGATCGACACCTGGCCCGACTTCATCTTCTTCAACTTCTGCATGGACCGCGGGGCGGGGCACCAGCTCGAGGACGTCCGCCGCTGCTCCTACGGCCCCTGGGTGCGCGCCATCGACGGCATCTTCAAGGAGGAGAAGTTCCACATCCGCCACGGCGAGCACTGGGTCCAGAAGCTCGCCGGGGACCCGGCGACCCACGCCGAGGCCCAGGCGACGTTCCAGAAGTGGTACATCCGCACGATGAACATCTTCGGGCGGCCGGGCTCGCCGAAGAACGAGGTCTACCGGCGCTACCGGCTCAAGCTCCGCGACAACGACGAGGTCCGCCAGGCCTTCGCCCGGGAAGTGAAGGAGCTCTGCGAGAAGTTCGGGCTCGCCGTCCCGCCGTGGAAGCCCACGTGGGCCGAGCTCCCCGAAGAGGCCCACATCCCGGGCTAGCCGCCCGCCCCCGGTCGAGCGCCGCGCCGGACGCCGGGCCGCAAGACTTAACATAATACCTCTTATCGGAAGCTAAGCGCCGCCGCCGCCCGTGCATCATCATCCTCCGGCTTCTATCCCTGCCCGGCGTGGTGAGGTAAATCCTCAATGCGTCCGTGGGCCGCGTCGAGGGTTTTACCTGAGGTCTTCGGAAGCGCGGAGCGGCAGGCGCGCCCGTCGCCGCTCAGGCGCTGACGGTCTTACCGAGGCTCTGGACCGATCTGAAGGCTTTGAGGCCGGCCGTCTTCGATCCCTTGGTGTCGCAGATCTTGCACGGGCCGTCGACCTTCGCGCGATAGCCGGCCGCTCCGGCTTCGTCGGTCGCCATCAGCACCGCCATGCGGTACAGGACGCGCGCCTCGCCGTCGACGGCTTCCGCCCAGCAGTCGGTGCAGTACCACTCGCCCGGATGCCGGTCGAGGAACTGCAGCGCGACCGCCGCCTCGAGACCCAGCGGCTCTTCCCGGTAGCTCATCGCCCTCGCCTTGGCGTCCACAGCTTCACTCTTACCAGGGCTTCGCACCGCCGTCCATTCGGGGATCGACCTCAGCTCGCGCCGAGGCTCGTCAGGCGGGCTCGCACGTCCTGCGCGCGCCGGGCCTGCGGGAGCTCCTTGAGCAGCCGCCGGTACGTCGCGATCGCCTCGGCCTTCTTGCCGGCGAGCTCCTGGCTCCGCCCGAGATCCATCAGGAGCGTCTCGTAGTAGAAGTCCGGCGGGTTGAGCCGCCCGAGCGCTGTCCCGTAGGCGTCGACGGCCTTGGCGTAGTCGCGCTCGGACTCCCATGTGTAGCCGATCCCGGCCTGAGCGAGCGTCCTGAGGGTCGCCGACGACGCGCGGGCGGCGGCGATCGTGTACGCGGCGCGCGCGGCGGCGTACTCCCCCGCGTCGAAGCGGAGGGCGGCGAGCTGGTGGGCGGCCTGGCCCGCCGCGTCGGACGACGGATGGCGCGCGAGCATCGCCTCGAGCGCGCGCACGGCCGCGGCGCGGTCCTCGGGCTTGGCCTGCGGCGCCTGCGCCAGCCGCACGCGTCCCAGCGCGCCCGCGTACTCCGCGCGCGCGCGGCTCTGCTCGGTCCGGACCCAGACCCAGCCGAGCGCGCCGAGTGCCAGCACCACGACGATGCCGGCGGCGCCCGCGACGAGCGTGCGGCGCGAGAGCGCGATCACGCCGGCGGGCGCTCGGGCGCGGCGGGCCGGTCGATCCAGATCTCACCCTTCACGGTCGCGCCGTCGGCGGCGGCGAAGCTGCCGCTCTTGACGGTGCCCGTGAGCGAGCCGGTCGGCAGGATGTCCACGCTCGCGTCGGCGGAGAGGTTGCCACGGACCGCGCCCCCGATCACGATGGTCCGCGCGCTGATGTTGGCGTCGACGCGCGCCTCGGGCCCGACGTGCAGCGCGCCGTCCAGCACGATGTCGCCCTCGAACTGGCCCAGGATCGTCAGCGCGCCCTCGCCCTGGATCTCCCCTTTCAGCCGGATGCCGGAGCCGAGCGTGGTCGGCGTGCCCGACGGCGACGCGAGGCTCCGCGCGACCGAATCGGCCGCGGCGGCGAGGCCGAGGAACCGCAGCAGCGCTCTCATCGCACGCGAAGCCCTTTCCGGTACTGCCGCCCGCACGCGCCGCAGCGCCGCCAGCCCTGGGCGACACGACGGACGAGGTGGCCGCAGTGAGGACAGCGCTGGTAGACGCGCCACCCGACGACGAGAAGGCCGACGCCCGCGGCGAGCGCCACGCCGATCACCAGCGGTGGCGCGGACAGGACGGCGTCCACGGCAAGCATGCTAGGAGTGGGCGGGGCGGGTGTCAAGAAACGCGGCGCCCGGAGCGTCCGAGCGCCGCGGCGGCAGGAGTCCGGGCTACTTCAGCTTCTCCAGAGCATCCTTCGCGACCTTCTCGGCGTCGGCGTGCTTGCCGGCCTTGTGGAGCTCCATGGCCTGGGCCGCGGCATCCTTGGCGGACGCGGCGGTGGCGTCGTAACGGGTCGCGGTGGCGGTGTTGATCTGGGCCACCAGCTTCGGGCACTGGAAGGCCAGCGCCTGACCGACGAAGCCGAGCAGCACGAGCGCGACGAGCACGAACATCAGGGTCGAACGCTGCATGGAGTCACCTCCCCTTGAACGCTGGAGCGTTGCCCACGGTCCGGAGCGTAGCCGGCATTGTAACCTCCCGGCGCCCGCCGCGGTTCCCTAAAACTCGACGAAGACCGCGCCGTTCTCGACGACGACGGGAACGCAGGCCACACCGACCGCGGGGTTGTTGACGTTGGCGCCGGTCGTGACGTCCCAGCGCCACGCGTGCCAGGGGCACGTGACGACCCTGCCCTCGAGGTCCCCCTCGCCCAGCGGGCCGCCGCGGTGGGCGCACGCGTTGTCGATCGCGTAGAATCTGCCGTCCACGTTGAAGAGGGCGAGTGTCCTGCCGTCCGCCTCGACGACCCGGCCCTCGCCCGGCTCGACGTCGCCCACGCTCGCGACCCTGACCCGTCGCCCTCCCGCCATCGGCGTTCCTCCCGCGCTCAGCGTCCGAGCCGCGCGACCGCGCGCCATCGGAAGCAGTCGGTCGTGTGGTCGTTGACCAGCCCCACGGCCTGCATGAAAGCGTAGCAGATCGTCGGGCCGACGAATCCGAAGCCGCGCGCCCGGAGGTCCCGGCTCAGCGCGCGCGCCGTGGCCGTCTCGGCGGGCACCCGGCGTCGCGAGCGCCACGCGTTCTGGATGGGCGCGCCCCCGACGAACCGCCACACGTAGGCGTCGAAGCTCCCATGCTCGCGGCGCACGTCGAGGAACGCCCGCGCGTTCGCGATCGCGGCGACGATCTTCGCGCGGTTCCTGACGATGCCCGCGTCGCCCAGCAGGCGCCGCACGTCCGCAGCGCCGTAGCGCGCGACCTTCCGGGGATCGAAGCGGTCGAAGGCGCGGCGGTACGTCGCGCGCTTGCGGAGGATCGTGGACCACGCGAGGCCGGCCTGGGCGCCCTCGAGCACCAGGAACTCGAAGAGCCGGCGGTCGTCGTGCCGCGGCACGCCCCACTCCCGGTCGTGGTAGCGGACCATCGCGGCGTCCCCGCCGACCCAGGCGCAGCGGCGCGTCAGCGCTGGAGCTCGAGGACCCTGAGGTTGGTGAAGTCCGCCTCCATGTCCTTCTCGTTCAGGTAGAGCCCGAGATAGCCGCGCACGTCGCCGAAGGCGGTGCCGGTGCCGACGAACTTGTCGTTGATGTAGCAGCGGATCTTCCGGCCCGCGATCTCGACGGCCAGGTGGTTGGTGGCGCCGTAGCCCGTGCGCACGACCGCGTCCTTGGTCCAGTCGATGATCTGGTTCCACTTGCCCTGGTGCCACTGCGTGAGCCGGTAGCTGCCGTTGGCGCTGATCCCGAAGACCGCGTAGAGGTCGTTGTTGTCGTTCGAGGCGCGGCCGAACTTGATCCCTAAGAGGTGGTTCTGGGGGCCGCCGCGGAGCCGGACCGTCAGCTCCACGCGCACGGCGTCCTCGAACTGGCCGGCGTAGGTGAGCCGCGGCTCGCAGGTGCCGTCGCCGTTGTTGGACTTGACCCAGTAACCCGAGTCCTCGTACCGCGCGGCGCAGATCTTGTCGGAGCCCACCCACGCCCGGCGCTGGCCGCGGATGAAGTCGTCCTCGAACAGGACGCGGCCGCGGCCGCCGACATAGGGCGGCGGCTGGTCGACGCGCACGGTCTCCATGTCGACCGTCACGCTGGTCCGCTGGTTCGCGATCACCTGGATGGTGCGCTCCCAGTCCCGGTATCCGGACCGGCGCGCGGTCACCCGCTGCGGGCCCGAGGGCACGTTGTCCGCGACGAGCGCGTAGCCGGCGCGGAGCGTGCCGATCCGCTGGTCCCCGACGAAGATCTCCGCCCCGTCGACGGACCCGGTGATGGCGAGGCTTCCGACGTCCTCCTGCGTCCGCGCGGCGCCGGGCACCAGCGCGAGCACGATTCCGACAATCACGGCCAGCGTCGCGAGTCGACCAGTCATGAGCGCACCTCCCGGCCCCGCATCCTATCAAGGATCGCGTCCACGTCGTACACACACCCGCCCCAGGTGCCGCCGCCGGCCTGCTGGAGCGCCGCCCAGAGCCGCGTATCGTCCGGCAGGTCGGGATCGGGGCCGAGGTCCGGACGCGGCGGCCGGGCGGCGAGCACCCGCGCGCCCTCCGCGGGCCCGAAGCGCGTCTCGCCGTGCCCCACGAGGTCCACGCTCCCCTCGAGGCGCTTCGTGTCGATCACGATCTGGACGAGGTCGCCGTCGAGCACCTTGCCGATCGGCCCGCCGGCGAGCGCCTCGGGCCCGACGTGGCCGATGCAGGCTCCCGTGGACACGCCGGAGAAGCGCGCGTCGGTGAGCACCGCGACGTGCTTGCCCCACGACAGGTGCTTGAGCGCGGCGGTGATCTGGTAGATCTCCTCCATCCCCGCCCCCAGCGGCCCGCGGCACGCGAGGACGAGGACGTCGCCGGGCTTGAGGCGCTCCGGCCCCTGGCTCTTGATCGCCGCGATCGCCGCGCGCTCGCGCACGAAGACGCGCGCGGGGCCGACCTTGCGGTAGATGCCGTCGGCGTCCACGACGGCGGGATCGATGGCCGTGCTCTTGATCACCGCGCCCTCGGGGGCGAGGTTCCCGCGCGGGAAGGTCACCGTGCTCGTGAGGCCGCGGCGCCGCGCCCGCTCGGGGTCCATGACGACGTCGTCGGGGTCCACGCCGTCGCGGCGGAGCCGCTCGCGCAGCGCCGCCCGCCGCTCCGAGCCCTCCCACCAGTCGAGGAGCCGGCCGAGCCGCTCCCCCGCGACCGTCACGCAGTCCTCGTCGAGCAGCCCGAGGCGCCGGAGATGGCGCATGACCTCGGGGACGCCGCCGGCGAGGAACACGCGCACCGTTGGATGGCCCACCGGGCCGTTCGGCAGGACGTCCACGATACGCGGGACGCGCCGGTTGACGGCGATCCAGTCGTCCACGCCCGGGCGCCGGAGGCCCGCCGCGTGGGCGATCGCCGGCACGTGCAGGAGCAGGTTCGTCGAGCCGCCGAACGCGGCGTGCACGACCATCGCGTTCCGCACCGCGGCGTCCGTGACGATCGCGCGCGTGGTGAGGCCGCGCGCCTCGAGGGCCACGAGGGCGCGCGCCGAGCGCCGCGCCATGTCGATCCAGATCGGCTGGCCGGACGGCGCCAGGGCGCTGTGGGGCAGCGTCAGGCCGAGGGCCTCGCCGATCACCTGCGAGGTCGCCGCCGTGCCGAGGAACTGGCAGCCGCCGCCCGGCGAGCCGCAGGCGCGGCAGCCGAGCTCGGCGGCCTGGTCGAGCGTGAGCTCGCCGTGGGCGAACCGCGCGCCGATCGACTGCACCTTGCCCGCGTCCTCGCCCTGCTCCGGCGGGAGCGTGACGCCGCCGGGTACCAGCACGCACGGCAGGTCGCGCATCGCCGCGAGCGCCATCATCATGGCCGGCAGGCCCTTGTCGCAGGTCGCGACGCCGAGCACGCCCTTGCGCGTCGGCAGCGACCGGATGAGCCGGCGGAAGATCTGCGCGGCGTCGTTCCGGTACGCGAGGCTGTCCATCATCCCGATCGTCCCTTGCGTGCGCCCGTCGCACGGGTCCGAGCAGAACCCGGCGAACGGCAGGCAGCCGAGCGCGGCGAGCTCCTCGGCCGCCGCCTGCAGGAGGAGCCCGATCTCCCAGTGGCCCGTGTGGTAGCCGAGGGCGATCGGCCGGCCGTCCGGCGCGCGGATCCCGCCGAGCGTCGAGAGCAGCAGGAACTGCGGGCGGCCGAGCTCGCGCGGGTCCCAGCCCATGCCGGCGTTCTGCGTGAGGCCAAAGATGTCCCCGCTCGGCCGCTCCAGCAGCATCTCCGCCGTCAGCGGCAGGCGCCCGGCGGGGCCCGGCCCGGCGGTCCGGATCTCCCAGACGGCGCGGTCCGAGCCGACGATCGCCTCAAACTCCACGGCGGACCCCCCGGCTGTAGTACGCTCGCGCGAAATGGCCCCGCGTGTTCATGCAAGCATCCTACCTCAGGCCACGCGTGCGCTGGCGCGGCTCGTCGCCGTGGCGGCCCTCGCCGGAGTCGCCGGCGGCGCGGAAGCGATCGGCCCCACCGTCATCACGCGCGTGGACGACCTCATCGACGCGCCGCGGGCGCTCTTCGGGAGGACGCGCGCCGAGGTGGAGCGGGCGCTCGGGGCGCCGCTGGCGGTGCGCGAGCGCGCCGTGCCGGGACTCCTCCGGCCCGACGCCGTCCAGACGATCCGCGAGCTCGCGTATCCGGGCGCGCGCATCGGCGTCTCGGCCGGGGCGGCGCTCCGACGCGTGGAGATCACGACGCCCGCGTATTCCCTGCCCCACGGGCTCTCCGTCGGGGCGACGCGGCGGCACGTCGAGGAGACGCTCGGCGAGCCGCAGGAGCTGACGGAGGGACGCTACCTCTATCTCTACTCGGACGGCTACCCGGACACCGTCGAGGTGTACTTCAGGGAGCACCGCGTGCACCGCCTCGAGTGGAACTACTGGACCGAGTGAGCCGCTACCACTCGGGCGCGTCGGTGCCGAGCGGGACCGGCGGACGGCTCCAGCGGGCGGGAGTCTCGGCGAGCTTCGCCGGGGGCGCGACGTGCCTCAGCAGGCCGAACGGCGACGGCGTGGTCTCGAGATACGCCTCCACGTCGTCCACGGTCGGATCGGGGACGCCCTGGCCGTCCACCCGGCCGAGCCCGTCGAGCCAGCGGCCGGTCTGAGCGAGCGACACGCGCACGAGGTAGCTCCCGCCCTCGCGCGCGCGCCGCGCGAGCGCGACCATCGCGCCGAAGGCCGCGAGGTAGCCGGTCGCGTGGTCGAGCGCCTGCGCGGGCAGGGGCTTCGGCCGGTCCAGGCCCGCGGCGACGCCGCCTTCATGGGCGATGCCGCTCGCCGACTGCACGAGGCTGTCGAACCCGCGCCGCTCCCGCCAGGGCCCGACGTGGCCGTACGCGCTGAGCGTGACGTAGACGAGACCCGGGCGCAGCCGCACCACCTCCTCGGCGGAGAACCCGCGCGCCGCGAGGGCGCCGGGGCGATACGACTGGCAGAGGACGTCGGCCTCGCGGAGCAGCGCGCGCAGCCGCGCGGCGTCGGCCGCGCGTCTGAGGTCCAGGCGCGCCGAGCGCTTGCCGAGCCCCCCGTCCATGACGTGGACGCCGATGGTCGCGAGGTGCTCGGCGGTGACGAGCAGGACGTCGGCGCCGTGGGCGGCGAGCGTGCGCCCGCACACGGGTCCCGCGATGACGCGCGTCATGTCCACCACGCGCACGCCGCCGAGCGGCCGATCGCCGCGCCCCGCCGCTTCGGGCGGCGCGTCGCCGATCCTGACGATCTCGAAGAGCGGCAGTCCCGCGACGGCCTCGCCCTGCGGATGCCGGCGCCATTCCTCTGGCGCGCGCGCGAGCGTGGCGCAGAGGCCGGCCGCCGCGAGCGTGTCCTCGAGCTCCGCCGCCTTCCAGGCGCTGACCGCCTCGGCCACCGCCTCGCGGGTCTCAGCGCAGCCGAGGACGCGGAGGATCCCCGCGCGGAGGTGCGGGAAGTTGGCGTGGAGCAGGATGAAGCGCCCGTCGCCGGCCCGGTGGTAGCCGGCGACCGGATGCCACGCGTCCGGCGGCTTCTCGCCGTCCACGCGGAGGTAGCGCTCGCTGCGGAAGGCGGCGGCCGCCGCGCGCGCGTCCACAGTGACGCGCTGGCGCCGGCCGGTGCGGAGGCGCCACAGCTCGGCGGCGACGAGGCCGGTGGCCGCGATCGTCGCCATCGCGGCGGTCGCGACCTTGAAGTTGCCCGGCAGGATTGGATCCCCGCCCGTCAGCTCCACGTGCTCGAGCGCGGTGGGGTCCTCGCCGCCCCACCCCCAGAGCTGGGCCAGGACGCCGGCGGCATCAGCCACGCGTCACCACCTGGACCTTCACGTCGGTCGCGCCCGCGACCGTGCGGTAGAGCGGTCAGCGGCCGCGATAGGTCTCGACGAGCTCGGCGCCCTGCTGGGCGCTCACGCCCGTGAGCTCGAAGGTCATCGTCATCCGGGCGAAGCGCGTCGGGTCGGCCGCCGCGCGCACGCCCTCGATCGTGACGTCGATGCGCTTGAGCGGGATGCCGGTCTCCTGCGCGTGCCCCTCGATCAGCGTGACGCCACAGGACGAGACGCCGGCGAGGAAGGCCTCGCTGTTCGTCAGGGCGTCCGGCTGGGGCCGCGTCGACGAGTCGAGCGCCAAGCGCTGGCCCCGCGCCACGCTGTGAGCCCGCCCGATCACGCCGCTGCTGGACGACCGGATCGTGTCGACCTTGTCGGTGCTCATGGGGGTTCCTCCCTCGGTGGGCATCCTCGATCGTCGCCGCCGGCGTGTCAAGCGACCGAACGAGCAGCGAGAGCGCCGGAGGCGCAAGTCGAACCGGGGTGTCCATCGGCTTTGCTCAGCGGCCGGAATCGTCCAGAATAGGGCGGTGGCGGATCGCGACTCGCGCGACACGCGTCGTCCCAGACACCGGGATCGATGGCTCGGCTTCGAGCCCCGCGTCGCACGCGCGGCCTGGACACTGGCGGCCATCGGCGCGGGCCTGGCGCTCCTCTACGCCCTCCGGCAGGCACTCCTGCTGCTCGCGTTCTCGGTGTTCTTCGCGTACCTCATCTTCCCGCTCGTTCAGGCCACGCAGCGCTGGGTCCCCGGTCTCCGCTCGCGGACGCGGGCCATCGCGGCCGTGTACGTCGTGCTCCTCGGCACGGTCGGCGGTACGAGCGCCGCGCTCGGCCCGCCGCTCACCGCCGAGGTCC
>DATFVL010000250.1 GCA_035260325.1 Candidatus Methylomirabilota bacterium
ACGAGGAGGTCATCGCGTGGCTGGCGGCGCGCGAGATCCGCTCCTACCGGGACCTGCCGCAGATCTGGTACCAGATCCAGACCAAGGAGCGCGACGAGGCGCGGCCGCGCTCGGGCGT
Organism: Candidatus Methylomirabilota bacterium; assembly: GCA_035260325.1. Taxonomy (NCBI): domain Bacteria; phylum Methylomirabilota (SeqCode); species Candidatus Methylomirabilota bacterium. The sequence goes on from DATFVL010000250.1 coordinate 119, forward strand.
CCTGCGGACGCGCGAGTTCGTCATGAAGGACTCCTACACGCTGGACCCCGACGCCGCCGCCCTCGACCGCTCGTACGCGGCCCACGAGGCCGCCTACCGGCGGATCTTCGAGCGCTGCGGGCTCCGCTTCCACGTCGTGCAGTCGGACACCGGGATGATGGGCGGCCACGGCGCCCACGAGTTCATGGCCCCGAGCGCGGCCGGCGAGGACGAGATCGCGATGTGCGCCGCGTGCGGGTATGCCGCCAACGTCGAGCTGGCGCGCTCGGTGCCGACCGCGCCCGCGTTCCCCGCGTGGCGGCGGGAGGAGGTCGCCACGCCGGGTGCCAGGACCATCGCCGAGGTCGCCGCCTTCCTCGCGATCGATCCGCGGCTGACGCTCAAGTCGCTCCTCTACGTGGCGCCGCGGTCCGGGCCCGTGCTCGTGCTCGTGCGCGGCGACCACAGCCTGCACGAGCGCAAGCTGCTGCGCGCGGTCGGCGAGGAGTGCCGTCCGGCGCATCCGGACGAGGTCCGCCAGCACCTCGGCGCGCCCCCCGGCTCGGTGGGGCCGCTGGGCGTCCGGGTGCCCGTCATCGCCGACGAGGCGCTGCGCCAGGGGACCTACGTCGTCGGCGCCAACCGTGAAGGCTTCCACGTGCGCGGGGTGACCCCGGGCCGCGACTTCGAGTGCCGCTTCGCCGACCTGCACACAGCGCTCGCCGGCGAGGCCTGCCCGCAGTGCGGCGCCCCGCTCGGGGTGGAGCGCGTCATCGAGGTCGGGAACATCTTCAAGCTCGGCACCAAGTTCTCCGAGGCGCTCGGCGCCAAGTACCTCGACGAGGCCGGGCGCGAGCAGCCGATCGTGATGGGCAGCTACGGCATCGGCCCCGCGCGCATCGCCGCGGCGGCGATCGAGCAGCTCGCCGACGCGGACGGGATCGTCTGGCCGTGGTCCATCGCCCCGTTCCACGTCTACATCGTCCCCGTGTCGGTGAAGGACGCCGCCCAGGTCACGGCGGCCGAGGAGATCTACGAGGAGTGCGGGCGGCAGGGGCTCGAGGTCATTCTCGACGACCGCGACGAGCGCCCGGGCGTCAAGTTCAAGGACGCCGACCTCCTCGGGATCCCCGTCCGCGTCACCGTCGGCAACTCCTTCGTGAAAGAGGGCGTCGTCGAGGTCCGGAGCCGCCGCACGCGCCGGGAGCGCCGCGTCGGCAAGGGGGAGGTCGTCGCCGCCGTCCGTGCCTTCCAGAAAGAGGAGAGCCCGACGTAGCCTCCCCGCGCGCCCGCCGGCGCGCTCAGCCTTGCCACGGCCCCCGATACGTGCTAAATTCTTGAAAAAGTGGGCGTTGCCCGCTTTTTTTAGTTTTGCCCACGGGCAAGGGGAAAAGCCCAATGGATGATGCGGAGCGGGCCGGCCAGATCGAGGAGGCGGTCACCCCCGTTCTTCGCGACCACGGGCTCGAGCTGGTCGATCTGGAGTGGCGTCCCCTGAGGCCGCGCGGGATCCTGCGCCTGTACGTGGACAAGCCGGGTGGCGTGGGGATCCGCGATTGCGTGTTGGCGAGCCGGGAGATCGGCGACGTGCTCGACGCGGCCGCGCTCATCGAAGGCGCGTACGACCTCGAAGTGTCCTCTCCGGGACTCGAGCGGCAACTCCGGAAGGACCGCGAGTTCCGCTGGGCGGTCGGCAAGCGCGTGACGTGCTGGCTCGCGGGCGGCGCAGAGGTGCGCGGTCGGCTCGACGCGGTCCTCGCCGACCGGCTCGTCCTCGAGCGCGACGGGGCGCGGGTCGAGCTGGCGCGCGCGAGCGTCTCGAAGGCTCGCCTGGAGGCGGAGGTTCCCTGGTCCCGCAAGGCGTAGAATCCCGGATAGGTGCCGGGCATCATGAACCGAGAGTTGATCAATGTCATCGAGCAGATCGGGCGTGAGAAGGGGATCGACAAGGAGATCCTCTTCGAGGCGCTGGAGTCTGCCCTCCTCTCGGCGTCGCGCAAGACGCTCGGCCCGGCCGAGAACATCCGGATGCACATCGACCGGAAGAGCGGCGACCTCCGCGTGTACTGCCGCAAGAAGGTCGTCGCCGAGGTCACCGACGACAAGCTGGAGATCAGCCTGGAGGACGCCAAGGCCCTGAACAAGGAGGCCGAGCTCGACGACGAGCTGGAGCTCGAGCAGGAGCGGCCGCCGCAGGAGTTCGGACGGATCGCCGCCCAGACGGCCAAGCAGGTGATCCTCCAGAAGGTGCGGGACGCCGAGCGCGAGGGGATCTACTCCGAGTTCGCCGGCAAGGAGGGGCAGATCCTGCGCGGCGTAGTCCACCGCATCGAGAAGCGCAACGTGATCCTCGAGATCGGCAAGGCGGAGGCGATCCTGCCGGAGCGCGAGCAGATCCCGGGCGAGCGCTACAACCCGGGCGACCGGATCCGCGCCTACGTGCTCGAGGTGCGGCGGACCGCGAAGGGGCCGCAGATCTCGCTCTCGCGCACGCATCCGGGGTACCTCGCTCGCCTCTTCGAGACGGAGATCCCCGAGGTCCAGGAGGGGATCGTCCTCGTGAAGGCGACGGCGCGGGAGGCGGGCGAGCGCGCGAAGGTGGCGGTCGCCTCGACCAAGCGCGACGTGGACCCGATCGGCGCGTGCGTCGGCCTGCGCGGCACCCGGATCCAGGTGATCAGCCGCGAGCTCCGCGGCGAGAAGATCGACATCATCGAGTGGTCGCATGACCCCGCCACGTTCGTCGCGCGGGCGTTGTCGCCGGCCAGGGTGTCGTCGGTGACGATCACCGAGCCGGGCGCGCCGGACGGGCAGCCCTCGGCGCTGATCATCGTGCCCGACAACCAGCTCTCGCTCGCGATCGGCAAGAAGGGGCAGAACGCGCGGCTCGCCGCGAAGCTCACGGGCATGCGCATCGACATCAAGAGCGAGGGGGAGGTCGAGGCCGAGCGGGCGTCCGCGAGCGACGCGGCCGCGGACCGCGCCGCGCTCGAGGCGCTCGCCGGGATGACGCCCGAGCTCGCGGCGGCGCTCCACGCCGCCGGCCTCGGGTCGCCGAGGGCCGTCGCGAAGGCCGGGCCTGAGCGGCTCGCAGCGATCCCGGAGGTCGGCGAGCGCGCGGGCCAGATCCACGCCGCGGCCGAGGAGTGGGTCAGGCGACAGGCGCCGGCGCCCGACGCCGGCGCTGCGCCCGGGGAGCCGGCGGTCTCGTCATGACGCGTGAGCCTGGCCGCACTTGTCTCGGCTGCCGTCGCGTCCTGCCGAGGCGCGCGCTCGTGCGTCTGGTGCGCGGCGCGAACGGTGTCGTCGTGGTGGATCCGCTGGGCACGACGGCGGGCCGCGGCGCGTGGGTGTGCGCGGACGAGGCGTGTCTCGCGCGCGCGGTCGAGCGGCGCCGGCTGAGCCACGCGTTCGGGAAGCCGTGTGAAGCGCACGGGGATATCTTCGAGGCGGTGCGGGCCGCAGGACGTCGCGGGGCCGGGGCCCCGCCGTCCGAGGCGAGCGTTGAAGAGACGGGGCGAGCCGTCGAGATCGTCCGGGGGAGGTGAGGGAGCCGTGGCGGCAAAGATCAAGATGATGGAGCTCGCGAAGGAGCTCGGCGTGACTAGCAAGGAGCTGATGGTCGCGGCCGAGGAGATGGGTCACAAGGGCGTCCGCGCCATGAGCCCCCTCGAGTCGACGCTGGCCAACGCGCTCAGGCTCAAGCTCGGCAAGGGGCGCGAGCTCCCCGAGGAGCCGAAGCCCAAGCGTGTGGCCAAGCCCAAGGTGCCGAAGGAAGCCGCGGCGGCGACCGACGGCGCTCCGGCCAAGACGCGGACGGTGCGGGGGAAGGCGACGGTCGAGGTCCTGCCCGAGGAAACGCCCGTGGAGGTCAAGCCGGCGGCGACGATCGTCAAGTCGAAGCCCGCCGCGGCGGCCACCGAGATCGCGCCCGAGCCGCCGCTGGTGGTCAAGCGCGAGCTCGAAATCGCTCCCGAGCCCCCGCCCATCGCGCCGGTCGCCGAGCCGCAGGCGCCCGTGAGGCCCGCGGCCGCCGCGGCGCTGGCGCCCGCCGCGCCGTCGGTCAAGAAGCCCGAGCCCAAGATCGTGCCGTTCCGGCCGCTCGAGCGTGCGGCGCCGGCGCCTCCGTCGCGGCCGTCCCGGCAGCCCGCGGGTCCCTTCGCGCCCCCGCGCGTCAGCACGGGGCCGCCGCGTCCGGCGGCGCCTCCCGCGCCCGCACGGCGCGAGCCGCCCGCGGCGGCCGCAGCGGCGGCGCGCTCCGCGGCCGCCGCCACTGCCGTCGAGGCCCCGCCCGAACCGCCGGCCGAGGTCAAGCGCGAGCTCATCCGCGTGCCCGAGTCGGTCACCGTCGGCGAGCTCGCCGAGAAGATGCGGCGCAAGTCGGGTGAGGTGATCAAGGCGCTGCTCGAGCTCGGCGTGATGGCGACGCTGAACGAGCTGCTCGATCCGACCGCGGCGAAGCTCGTCGCCGACAAGTTCAACGTCGACGTCGAGATCCGGTCGGTCGAGGGTGAGGTGCTCGACGAGGAAGACTCCGACCCGGCGCAGCTCAAGCTCCGCCCGCCGGTCGTCACGGTCATGGGCCACGTCGACCACGGCAAGACGTCGCTGCTCGACGCGATCCGCAAATCGCGGGTCGCCGAGAAGGAGTTCGGCGGGATCACGCAGCACATCGGCGCCTACCAGGTCGAGACCCGGCACGGGCGGGTCACGTTCCTCGACACGCCGGGCCACGAGGCGTTCACGGCGATGCGCGCCCGGGGCGCCCAGGCGACCGACATCGTCATCCTCGTCGTCGCCGCCGACGACGGCGTCATGCCCCAGACCGTGGAGGCGATCAACCACGCGCGGGCGGCCAACGTGCCGATCCTCGTCGCCGTGAACAAGATGGACAAGCCCGAGGCCGACCTCGAGCGCGTCAAGCGCGAGCTGGCCAACCACGCGCTCGTCCCCGAGGACTGGGGCGGTCAGACGATCTACGTGCCGACGTCTGCGAAGAAGGGGACCGGCATCGACCAGCTCCTCGAGATGACCGCGCTCCAGTCGGAGATCCTCGAGCTCAAGGCGAACCCGACCCGCGCGGCCAAGGGCGTGATCATCGAGAGCCGCCTCGATCGGGGCCGCGGTCCGGTCGCGACGGTGCTCATCCAGAACGGGACGCTCAAGGAGGGTGACGCGGTCGTCGTCGGGGCCCACTCGGGGCGGATCCGCTCCCTCATCGACCCGAACGGCAAGAAGGTCAAGAGCGCGGGCCCGTCGGACGCGGTCGAGATCCAGGGCCTCTCCGGCGTGCCCTCGGCGGGCGACGTCCTCGTGGCGGTCTCCGACGAGCGCAAGGCGCGGCAGATCGCGACCATGCGCCAGGACCGCGAGAAGGCGAAGGGCAAGGCGTCGACGCGGATCACGCTCGAGGGGCTCCAGAAGCAGATCCAGACGGGCGAGGTGAAGGAGCTCCGCCTGATCCTCAAGGCCGACGTGCAGGGCTCCGTCGAGGCGCTGGCCGAGGCGCTCGAGCGCCTGTCGACCGACGAGGTCAAGCTGAAGGTCATCCACGGCTCGGTCGGCGCGATCAACGAGAGCGACGTCATGCTCGCCTCGGCGTCGAACGCGGTCGTCATCGGCTTCAACGTGAAGCCCGAGCCGAAGGCGGCCACGCAGGCGCAGGCCAACGGCGTGGACGTCCGGACGTACAACGTCATCTACGAGGCGATCAACGAGATGAAGGCGGCGCTAGCCGGCATGCTCGCGCCCGAGATCCGTGAGACCGCGCTCGGCAAGGCGCAGGTGCGCCAGATCTTCGTGATCTCCAAGCTCGGCCCGATCTGCGGCTCGTACGTCGCCGAGGGCAAGGTCACCCGCGGGGCGAAGATGCGGGTGCGCCGCGGCGACGAGGTGGTGGGGACGGGCACGGTCGGCTCGCTCAAGCGGTTCAAGGACGACGTCCGCGAGGTGCTCGCCGGGCTCGAGTGCGGGATCGGCGTGGACGGCGTCAGCGGGATCCAACCGGGCGACATCCTCGAGGCCTACACGGTCGAGGAAGTGGCGCGCACGCTCTAGCGGGGCGTGCGCACCGGAGGCTGCCGTGGCAACGGCGCGCGTCGCGCTGGGCATGGTGGAGTTGCACCTCCCGGACGTGGGCTCGCTCAAGGGCAAGCGGCACGTCCTGAAGGGCCTCAAGGAGAAGGTGCGCGCCCGCTTCGAGGTGTCCGTCGCCGAGGTGGACCACCAGGACAGCTGGCAGCGCGCGACGCTGGCGGTCGCCTACGTCTCGGCCGACGCCCGGCACGCCAACGAAGTCGTGTCCAAGGCGATGGACTACATCGAGAACAACGTCGAGGGCCGCGTCCTCGAGACCTTCGTGGAGATCCTCTGATGCAGGGCAAGCGGCTCGACCGCGTCAACCAGCTCATCAAGGAGGAGATCTCCACGCTGCTCCAGCGGGAGCTCAAGGACCCGCGGCTCGGCTTCGTCAGCGTCACCGGGGTGGACACGGCGAAGGACCTCGCGCGCGCGAAGGTCTTCGTCTCGGTGCTCGGCGACGAGGCCCAGTGGGCGGCCTCGCTCACCGCGCTCGCGAGCGCCCGCGGCTTCATCCGTAACTGGCTCAGGCACCACCTCGACCTCCGCGTCACGCCCGAGCTCGACTTCCGCGCCGACCACTCGATGGAGCACGCGGCGCGGATCCAGGCCCTGCTGCGCGGCCTCGACACCGGGCCCGCGTCGTGAGCGCCGCGGTCGAGCACCGGGGGCGCGCGCCCTCGGAGGCGGTGCTCGCGCCCTTCCGCAAGGACGGCGGGCGGGCGCTCATGCTCGGGCACGTCCATCCCGACGCGGACGTGCTCGGCACGCTCCTGGCGCTCGGCCTCGCCCTCGAGGGCCGCGGCTGGAGCGTCGCGTACGGCGGCCCGCACCCGGCACCGGGCGCCCTCGGCTTTCTGCCCGGGATCGAGCGCTACCGGCGCCTCGGCGAGGTGGGCGGCCCCTTCGACGTCGCGGTGCTCACCGACTGCCCGAACGCCGAGCGCACCGAGGGGCTCATCGACCAGGCGCGCCGGGCCGCGCGCCTCACCGTGAACATCGACCACCACCCGGACAACCGCCGCTACGCCGACGTGAACTGGCTCGACGTGGAGGCCGCGGCCACGGGCGAGATGGTCTACGAGCTCCTCGACACCCTGGGCGCGCCGCTGACGCCCGCGATCGCCACGAACCTCTTCACCGCCATCCACACGGACACGGGCTCCTTCCGCTACTCCAACGTGACGGCGCGCACGTTCCGGATCGCGGCCGCCCTCGTCGCCGCGGGTGCCGACCCCGCGTTCGTCGCGTCGAGCCTCTACGAGCGCCGGGCGCCCGACGCGCTCCGCTGGCTCGGCGAATCGCTGGCACGCGTCGAGGTCTCCGACGGCGGCCGGCTCGCCTGGCTCGCGCTGCCGGCCGACGCGGTGCCGGAGACGTTCGTCCAGGCCGAGGAGCTCGTGAACTACCCGCGCTCGATCGCGACGGTGCGCGTCGCGTGCCTCTTCCGCGAGCTCGGCGGGGACGTGAAGGTGAGCCTCCGCGGCAAGGGCGACGTGGACGTCCAGCGGATCGCGGCGCAGTTCGGCGGCGGCGGCCACCGCAACGCGGCCGGCTGCACGGTGCCGGGGCCGCTCGCCGACGCCCAGCGCGCCGTGCTCACGGCGGTGCGCGCGGCGCTCGCCCCGCCGGGCAAGGCCGCCGCGCGGTGAGCGTCCAGCCCGGCGGCGCCGGCGTCCTCGTCGTGGACAAGGGGGCCGGCGCGACGTCGTTCGATGCCGTCGCGCTGGCCCGCCGGCGGCTCGGTCTCCACCGCGTCGGCCACGCGGGCACGCTGGACCCCGCGGCGACCGGCGTGCTGCCGATCCTCCTCGGCGAGGCGACGAAGCTCATGTCCTACCTCACGGATCAGGAAAAGGAATACGCCGTGACCGTCCGCTTCGGGCTGACGACCGACACACACGACGTCGGCGGCCGCGTGCGCGCGGAGGCGCCGGTCCCGCGGCTCGAGCGGGCGGAGCTCGAGGCCGCGTGTCGGCCGTTCGTGGGGCGCATCGGGCAGGTCCCGCCGATGTACTCGGCGGTCCACCACGGGGGGCGGCGGCTCTACGAGCTGGCCCGCCGGGGCATCGACGTGGCGCGCGAGCCGCGCCCAGTGTTCGTCCGCTCGATCGCCGTGGAGGCGGTGGCGCCGCCGTGCGCCACGCTTCGGGTCGTCTGCGGCAAGGGGACCTACGTGCGCGTCCTCGCCGCCGACCTCGGCGCGGCGCTCGGCTGCGGCGCCGCCGTGGAGCGCCTGGTGCGCGCGCGCGTCGGCCCCTTCACGCTCGCCGCCGCCGTCGCGTGGGCCGATCTCGCGAGCGGCGAGCGTGAGGCGCTCTGGGCGCGCGTCGAGCCGCCCGAGGCCGCGCTCGCCGACTGGACCGCCGTCACCCTCGACGAGCCGGCGGCGACGGCGTTCACTCACGGGCAGGCGGTCGCGGCCGCCCCGTCCCTCGCGACGGAGGATCGTTTCGTGCGCGTCCACGACCGCACCGGCGCCTTGATCGGCGTAGGCGCCCTCGCGGCCGCCGGACGGCAGGTGAGACCGGTTCGGATTCTGCATGCGGATCGTCCGGGGACTCGAGTCCTACCCGCCTGACGCCCGCGAGAGCGCCGTCGCGCTCGGCGTCTTCGACGGCGTTCACCTCGGCCATCGCGCCATCCTCGCCGCCGCGGTCGCGGAGGCGCGGCGGCACGGGCTCGTGGCGCTCGCCTGCACGTTCGACCCGCACCCGCTCGAGGTCCTCCAGCCGGCGCGCGCGCCGGTCCCGCTGACGCCGCTCCCGGACCGGCTCGCCCTCATCGCGGAGACGGGCGTCGACGCGGCCGTCGTCGTCGCCTTCACCCGCGAGGTCGCGGCCGTGGAGCCCGAGGCGTTCGTGCGGGACGTGCTCGTGGAGCGGCTCAAGGCGCGCGACGTCGTGGTCGGCTTCAACCACCGCTTCGGGCGCGGCGCGCGCGGGACCGCGGCGCTGCTCGAGGCGCTCGCGCCCCGGCTGGGCTTCCGCGCCCATGTGGTCGCGCCCCTCGAGGTCGAGGGGACCGCGGTGTCCTCCTCGGAGGTCCGCGCCGCCCTCCAGGCCGGCGACCTCGAGCGTGCGGCGCGGCTGCTCGGGCGGCCGTACTCGGCGGAGGGTGAGGTCGTGCGCGGGGCCGGTCGGGGCCGCACCCTCGGCTTTCCCACGGCGAACGTGAGGACCGGTCGCCCGCTGCCGCTCCCGCCCGGCGTCTACGCTTGCCAGGCGCTCTTGGGCCCTGACCGCTACCCCGCCGTGGTCAACGTCGGCGTGCGTCCCACCTTCGGCGAGACCGAGCTCCTCGTGGAGGCACATCTTCTCGATTTCTCGGGCGATCTCTATGGCCGGCGGCTCCGACTGGCGTTCCTGCGGCGTCTCCGCGAGGAGCGAAAGTTCCCCGACGTCGAGTCGCTCCGGCGCCAGATCGCGCAGGACGTCGCCGCCGCCCGCGAGGGGATCTGAGGGCTTCGCTTTACTTCCGGCGGACCCCGTGATACCTTACGTATCTGTTGGCAATAAAAGGCATTTTGGGAACCCGTTCTGGTGGAGGCTGACTCCCCGGGGCGTGGCGATTGGAGGAGCGTCGCATGCCACTGACCGTCGACAAGAAGAAGAGCTTGATCGAGCAGTTCCGCGTCCACGAAGGCGATACGGGGTCGCCCGAGGTGCAGATCGCGCTCCTCACCGAGCGCATCAACGGCCTCACCGATCACTTCAAGCAGCACACCAAGGATCACCACTCCCGACGGGGTCTCCTGATGCTCATCGGCAAGCGCCGGGGCCTTCTCGAGTACCTCAAGAGCAAGGACGCCGAGCGCTACCGCGCCGTCATCGACAAGCTCGGAATCCGCAGGTGACCGTGGCGTCACGCCACATGGATTGGTCCTCGGACGCGAAGACTCCGGGGGCCCGAGGACAATCGTCACGATGAGTCACACCGTACAGCTCGAGATCAATGGCTTGCCGTTCTCCATCGAAACTGGCAAGGTCGCGAAGCAGGCGGACGGGGCGGTCGTGGTGCGCTACGGGGGCACGATGGTGCTCGCCACGTGCGTGGCCGCCAAGAGCGGCAAAGAGTCGCAGGACTTCTTCCCCCTCACGGTCGAGTACCGCGAGCGCATGTACGCCGGAGGCCGGATCCCCGGCGGGTACTTCAAGCGCGAGGGCGCGCCGGTCAAGAAGGAGACGCTCACCGCCCGCCTCATCGACCGGCCGATCCGCCCGCTCTTCCCCGACGGCTTTCGCAACGAGATCCAGGTGATCTGTCTGACGATCTCGGCCGATCCGCAGAACGACCCCGACATCCTCGCCATGAACGGCGCCTCGGCCGCCCTCTGCCTGTCCGGCATCCCGTTCGACGGGCCGGTCGGCGCCGTGCGCGTCGGCCTCGTGGACGGGAAGCTCGTGGCGAATCCCACGAACGACCAGCAGGCCGCGTCGAGCCTCGAGCTCGTCATCGCGGGCACCGAGGAGGCGGTCCTCATGGTCGAGGCGGGCGCCAAGGAGGTGCCCGAGGAGACGATGCTCGAGGCGATCGCCTTCGGCCACGCGGAGTGCAAGAAGCTCGTGCGGGTCCAGAAGGAGCTGGCGGCGAAGGCGGCGAAGCCCCGCTGGCTGTTCGATCCCGCGGCGGGCCGTGACCGCGAGCTCGAGGCGCGCGTGAAGGGTCTCGCCGCGCCCAAGCTCGCCGCGGCGCTCGCGACCCACGAGAAGCAGGCGCGCGCCGGGTCGGTCGGCCGCGTGTTCGACGAGGTGTGGGCGGCGCTCGGCGTCGACGAGTCCAAGAAGCCCATCGCGCGCAAGGCGTTCGAGGAGGTCGAGAGCGCGGAGGTCCGCCGGCTGATCGTCGAGCGGGGGGTCCGCGTGGACGGCCGGAAGGTCAACGAGATCCGGCCGATCTCGATCGAGCTGGCGTACCTGCCGCGGGCCCACGGGTCGGCGCTCTTCACGCGCGGCGAGACCCAGGCGCTCGTGTCCGCCACGCTCGGCACCAAGTCGGACGAGCAGAAGATCGAGGCGCTCGAGGGCGAGACCTGGCGCCACTTCATGCTGCACTACAACTTTCCGTCGTTCTCCGTCGGCGAGGTCCGGCGCTTCGGCGGGCCCTCCCGCCGGGACATCGGCCACGGCGCCCTCGCCGAGCGCGCGGTCGAGGCGGTGCTGCCGCCGAAGGAGGAGTTCCCGTACACGATCCGCGTGGTCTCGGACATCCTCGAGTCGAACGGCTCGTCGTCCATGGCCACCGTGTGCGGCGCCTCGCTCGCGCTCATGGACGCGGGCGCACCCATCAAGTCGCACGTCGCCGGCATCGCGATGGGGCTCGTCAAGGAGGGCGACCGCTACGGGATCCTGACCGACATCATGGGCAGCGAGGACCACTACGGCGACATGGACTTCAAGGTCGCCGGGACCGAGAAGGGCATCGCGGCGCTCCAGATGGACATCAAGATCGCGGGCGTGTCGATCGACATCATGCGCGAGGCGCTCAAGCAGGCGCGCGAGGCGCGGCTGATCGTCCTCGGCAAGATGCGCGAGGCGCTCGAGAAGCCGCGCCCGGAGCTCAGTCCGTACGCGCCGCGCTTCGTCACGATCAAGATCCGCACGGAGAAGATCCGCGAGATCATCGGCCCAGGCGGCAAGGTGATCCGCGGCATCCAGGAGCAGACCGGCACCAAGATCGACGTCGAGGACGACGGCCGGGTCACCGTCTTCTCGCCCGACAGCGAGTCGGTGCAGAAGGCGGTCGCGATCATCCAGGACATCTGTCGCGAGGTCGAGCTCGACCGGATCTACCTCGGCAAGGTGAAGAAGATCGTCGAGTTCGGCGCCTTCGTCGAGGTCATCCCGAACACCGAGGGGCTGCTCCACATCTCGCAGATCGCCGAGTCACGCATCCGCTCCGTCCAGGACGTGCTGACGGAGGGCGACGAGGTCCTCGTCAAGGTGATCGAGATCGACGGCAACGGCAAGATGCGGCTCAGCCGCAAGATGGCGCTGCGCGAGCAGCCGGCGCTCGCGGACAAGGAAAAGCTGAAGAATCCCCAGGCGGCGAATCCCCCGCGCGCCTGAAAGGCGGTGCCCGTGACCGAGGGCTACCGGAAGAGCGTCCTCTCGAACGGCACGCGTGTCGTCACCGAGCGGATGGACCACGTCCGGTCGGTCGCGGTGGGCGTCTGGGTCGAGACCGGCTCCCGCCACGAGCCTGAGAGCCGCATCGGGATGTCCCACCTGATCGAGCACCTGGTCTTCAAGGGCACGGCGACCCGCACGGCCGAGCAGATCGCCCGCACGATGGACTCGGTCGGCGGGCAGATGGACGCCTTCACGACCAAGGAGCACACGTGCTTCTACGTGCAGGTGCTCGACGAGCACCTGCCGCTCGCCGTGGACCTCCTCACCGACATCCTGCTGCACCCCGTCTTCAACGCCGAGGAGCTCGAGCGTGAGAAGTCGGTGGTCCTGCAGGAGATCAAGATGGTGGAGGACACCCCCGACGACCTGATCCACGATCTCTTCGCCGCCCAGATCTGGGAGGGCCACCCGCTGGGGCGCCCGATCCTGGGCACGCGCGACGCGGTGAACGGCTACGGCCGCGAGATCGTCCTTTCCCACTTCGGCGAGGAGTACGTGCCGCCGCGCATCATGATCGCGGTCGCCGGCAACGCCACCCACGAGCGGGTCGTCGAGCTCTTCGGCGCCCACTTCGACGGCTTCCGGCGGGCGCCCGCCGCCCGCACCAACACGCCGGCGACGCTCAAGCCGAGCGTGAACATCGTGCAGAAGACGCTCGAGCAGGTCCACGTCATCCTGGGCTTCCCCGGGCTCCACCACTCGGCGCCCGAGCGGTACGCGCTCTTCCTGCTGAACGACGTGATCGGCGGCAGCATGTCCTCGCGCCTCTTCCAGGAGGTACGCGAGCGCCAGGGGCTCGTCTACTCCATCCACTCGGGCGTCCAGGCGTACGCCGACACGGGCACGCTCTACGTCTACGCCGCGACCGACCCGCCGAACTTCTCCAAGGTGCTCAAGTCCACGCTGAAGGAGCTCCGTGACCTCAAGAAGCACGGCGTCACGGACGAGGAGCTCAGGCGGGCCAAGGACCACCTCAAGGGCAGCCTCATGCTCTCGCTCGAGTCCACGTCGAGCCGGATGAACCGGCTGGCGAAGCACGAGATGCACCACGGCACGTTCCTGACGATGGACCAGATGCTCGCCGCGATCGACGCGGTCCGCCACGAGGAGGTGCAGGCGCTGATCGCCGAGCTCCTCGACGAGGACCGCCTCGCCCTCACGACCCTCGGACCGCTCGACCGCCGCAACCTGCCGCGCGAGCTGTTGCGGCACTGATGTCTCGGGGGGCCCCGAGATGGCCCCCCAAACCCCCCAGCTCGCGTCGGCCCCGCTGACGCCGAGGCACTGCCAAACCGCTGGGCACCCGCCCTGTCAGCGGGGCGGCGGTGAGGGCACCGCCGACACGTGGGTCGCCCCAAGTGCCGGCCGGTTCGACGACGGTGCCGGCTCGAGTCACCGGGCACACATCCTGCGCCGCACCGCGCTCGTGGCGGTGGCGTGTCCTTCGGCGAGGACGTACTCCCGGCGTATTCCGGAAGCGACGGTTCTCTATCGGGTGGTCCAGCAGTACTTCGGCGAGTTTCTGGCGCAGGTCGAGGCAGCCGATCGAGGGGGCAGACTGCCAGCGTTCGTGAAGGAGGAGTTCGAGGCGTACCTGGGATGCGGTCTTCTCTCTCGGGGCTGCCTGCACGTGCGGTGCGAGCAGTGCGGGGACGAGATGGTGGTTGCGTTTAGTTGCAAAGGCCGATTCTGCCCCTCCTGTGGCGGCCGCCGCATGACGGAACTGGCCGCACATCTGGTCGACCGGGTGATCCCCGACGTCCCTGTGCGTCAGTGGGTCCTCTCGCTCCCGTGGTCCTGCGGTACCAGCTCGCCTTCGACGCCACCCTGTGCCGCGACGTGCTGGCGGTCTTCATCCGGGTCGTGTTCGGCTGGTTGCGGCGAAGGGCAGCGAGCCGAGGGATCCGTGACAGTCAATGCGGTGTGGTCACCGTCATCCAGCGCTTCGGAAGTTCGTTGAATCTAAACGTCCACCTCCACTCGATCGTGCTCGACGGTGTCTTCACACGATCGACGCCGTCTGCCTCCCGCCGGCGTTCGGGCGCCGACCGCGTTCGGCTTTCCTCCAAGAGGGTCGGGTTGTCGAAGGAGCTCCGCTTCTTCTGAGCACCGCCACGGGGCATCGCCCTCCCGGAGGCCCTTGACTTCGGCCGCCGGGGGGGTGCGATCGTGGCGCGCGGCGGGGGGCACGAGGCACGGGTTGGCGGCCGCGAAAGGGCTTTTGAAGTTCCTAGGCTCT